>NZ_SJPV01000066.1 GCF_007860135.1 Novipirellula artificiosorum | reverse complement strand
GGGACCGTCCGCAAATAAAGTATCGAACTGCTATAGGAGAAAAACACCTATTTCGTCGATAATGCGTTGATGCAAGACGCACATATTATTGAAGGACTAGAACTTAAGTTTAATTCTCTCGTCGGGGATCTAGACGAACGTGGGCGAAGGCGGTGGGCCGCGACCGAAGCAATGGCAATTGGCTATGGTGGGATTACTGCTGTTTCCTTCGCGACGGGACTCTCACACGTTACCATACGCAAGGGAATACAGGAACTGCAGTGCGACAACCCGCTGCCTAGCAGTCGTCAGCGACGAACGGGTGCTGGCCGAAAGCCTTTGGAGGACACACAGTGGGATCTTGTTAACGCGATCGATCGTCTTGTGGAACCTACCGAGCGTGGTGATCCACAGTCTCCACTGCGATGGACGTGCAAGAGTTTGAGTAATCTTCAGCGTGAGTTGGTCTCGCAAGGCTTTCGAGTTGGGCGCACCAAAATTTCCAAAGTACTCCGCTCGCTCGGCTATTCGTTGCAAGGTAATCGCAAGACGCGAGAAGGAACGGATCATCCCGACCGCAATGCGCAATTTGAACACATTGCCCGTCGTGTGCGTGCCTGTGGGCGAGGCGGACGACCAGCGGTTTCGGTGGATACGAAAAAGAAGGAAACGCTGGGGAAAAAGGCGAATGTCGGCAAGGAATACCGCCCCAAGGGTGAACCCTGGGAAGTCGACACGCACGACTTTCCTGACAAGGAACTTGGCAAGGCTATCCCTTATGGCGTTTACGACATCGACTCCAACGAGGCCTGGGTGTCAGTCGGAATCAGTCGAGACACTGGTGAGTTTGCTGTCGAAGCCATCCGACGTTGGTGGTTCCGGTTGGGAAAGAAACGATACAAGAAAACAACTCGCCTTTTGATCACAGCTGATAGTGGCGGAAGCAATGGCCACCGAAATCGTTTGTGGAAGTTTGAGTTACAGCGATTGGCTGACGAGACCGGCATGATCATCGAAGTGTGCCACTATCCACCAGGCACGAGCAAATGGAATAAAATAG
>NZ_SJPV01000065.1 GCF_007860135.1 Novipirellula artificiosorum | reverse complement strand
GCACCGGAGAACATCCGTGAACTCAGACGTCTGGTGCGTTACCGGCAACAACAAGTCAATCATCGTCGAAACGTCAAACTTCGTGTTCGAGCACTCTTGCGTGATCAGCGTGCCAAGTCTCCCGCCGAGATCAATCCTTGGACCAAGGCCTGGCGAGCGTGGGCGGAAAACTGCACCGAAATCGGTGAGAACAGTCGCTGGATTCTCGGTGAGCATTTTGCAGAAATCGAAACACTCAATGTAAAAATCCGCAACATCGAAAAACGTCTGACAAGCATGCTCACAGGTGATCTGGTGGCGACGAAGCTGCTCGAGCAAAGCGGCGTCGGACTGGTGACCGCAGCCACGCTACGGGCGGAGATCGGTCGATTCGATCGTTTCCGCAGTGGCAAGCAGTTGGCTCGTTTTTGTGCGGTGACACCTCGCAACGCCTCGAGCGGTCAGCGGCAAGCCGACGCCGGCTTGATCAAGGCAGGCAATCGGGAACTTCGCCGGGTACTCATCGAAGCGGCCCAGCGACTGCGGCGACTGGACGATCACTGGGTGGAGTTCGCCGACCGAATGAAAGATCGAGGCAAGCCATCGAACGTGATCACTGCGGCGGTGGCGAATCGTTGGATCCGAGGACTCTACTACGAGATGTGCAACTTGGCAGCCTAACCTTCGGCTCGGGCTCGACAAAAGGGCACCGTCCCTTTCGCCTTCACCGTCGCCTCGACCTCAGGGGCACAGGTGCAGGCCGAAGCGACGGTGAAGGCGAAAGGGACTCACGGGAACTACACTATGGAAAAAACCTGATTGAACTTTGAAACAAACTAACCGACCCCGGTTGGTGGAACATGCTCGTTCGTCCACTGGGCTGCTTGAACATCAAGCTGCTCGTACGTAGATGGGGCGTTCTGCCAACTCGCAACCAACCCACTTGGGCCATCAGAGCTCGGATAGAAGAATGGGGAACCGGATCGTTTAAACGCAAACTCAATCAACAACCACCCCAACACAACAGTCACTTGACAGCAGCAAACATTTCATAGAAGTGGACGAGGC
>NZ_SJPV01000064.1 GCF_007860135.1 Novipirellula artificiosorum | reverse complement strand
TTTGGTGGTGCGAAAACACCGTTTACAGGCACCCTTTGTTCAACCGGACGCCTCGTCTGTGGGAAATGTGACGTTGACGAGGAAGGTTCATGCCTCGCCTTCGACTCTCCCAGTGGAGAGGGTGAAGTGGTAGACGCTCTATTGTCAAGCACTGAGAAACGGAACAATCTCTCGCGTCGGTAGAGGCCTAGCCTGCGCCAGGTTTCACGGAATGACTCGTTGAGATGTGCTTAGAGAAAGGGCGAGACCTCTCGCTGCCTGGCCGTCAATCGCTGCGGTGAGCCGCTGGAGGATGCATCACCATCGCGATAGGACTGGAACAATTCACCCGCAATGATGGGCGAAATATAGGTTTGTCCACACAGTGCTTCACGAATCGCGGTTAGTAGCTCTGACGTCACCGAGTGTTTTAATACGTATCCGGAAGCCCCTGCATCTAAAGCCCTGCGAGCATACGCGACGTCGCGGTGCATGGTTAGGAAGACGACCTTTGCCGTGACGCCTGCGTCGCGAAGCTGGACCGCAGCTTCAATTCCGTTCAGCAATGGCATTGTCACATCAGCAACGATCACCGCTGGCAACAGCCTTTTCGCAGCAGCCACAAGCTCGCGTCCGTCGGCAACAACACCGATGACTTCAAACTCGGCTTCCAATAATCCACGCACTCCCTCGGCTAGAATTTGATGGTCGTCGGCGATTAATACTCGAATTCGATTCATGGCGATGACATGTGACCTAGCGTTGCCCGTAAGCCAGCACGAAGTGGCAGAAATCCACCCGGACTGAGTGGCACGTGAACTTCGACCGAGGTGCCCTGTCCCGGTTGTGAACTGATTTCAATGGTTCCGTCAAGGAGATGCACACGCTCCTCCATACTCGAAAGACCTAGTCCTGGCTGCGAGTTTGCGATCTTTGCATCAAAGCCAACTCCTTCATCGCGAACCTGTAAGACGAGTTCGGATCAGCATGCGATGCCGGATTATTGATTGTTCGCTGCTGAACGGTGAAGTGGTGAATCATTCTTTCGCTTGTCCGGAGTGCGCCTATTGTACACGACAAACTAACAGAACCCACCTCGAATGAGGATCAGGGATTCCCCTCATTTCTAGTTGAGACCAACCTACCAAGGTTTGCCTTACTGGCAGACCGAACAGTACCTCGTCCGCTCAAAAAACTTTGCTGACCAATCAAGCCTTGTCGGACTCGACTGCCATTGGCTTGAGAATTCGCAGGAGTTCTTCGGTTGTTTCAGGATGTTCGGTA
>NZ_SJPV01000063.1 GCF_007860135.1 Novipirellula artificiosorum | reverse complement strand
GTGATCGCGAAGATTTGGCTGGCTGGGTGGCCCAAACACTTCGACGCAAAGCTCAGGCCAGTCTTGCCGATGAACGGTTTCCTCAGCGTATTGCGAATCCATCCGGTCCTGCGGTACCCGCATCGCAGCAGCGACCGATCCTTCGGTAACGGGAGCTTTGTCCAAATCTCTAATCTTAGGGCAGCGATACTCGTTTGCGAACTGTCGGATTAACGAAGTGATGGCCGCGATTGACGCCTCACTCGGCGGACTGAAATTCTTGACGGATCTTCACTTCGGTTGAGGTTGCGGCTGTGCAATCGCCTCGACTGCTTTGCGATGCTGTTCGGCAATTTCCTTTTGCCCGATGGCGTCATAGCACGTTGCCAACGATTTATGTGCGTTCCGCTGAAGCGACTCGACCTTCAGAGCTCGTTCGAGATCCGGGATCGCATCGGTGTATCGCTCGAGTTTCATGAGGATCTGTCCGCGAGTCTCGTAATAGTGAGGTGAGGGATCTTCTGTGTATTCGACCGCGAATTCGGAGATCTTTAACGCCTGTTCCAAGTCACCTCCTTGGCGAGTCGCCATCGCCACAGCTAGATTATTCAAAATCGCTCCCCGATGCGGCAACGTTTCGGCAGCCAATTTCAGGTGATTCTCCGCCGTTTCAGAGTCGTCTTTCATCAGTGCGGCGGTGCCTAGAAGGAAATGGGCCATCCCGGGTGACGTTCCTTTCATGTACGCTTCGCGAAGGGAATTGACCTGCCTGTCATCTTCATTAGTAGCCGCAAGGTCGAGATTGAGGATCCACGCAAAGATTCGAGGGTGATTCGGCGCGTATTGAAGTGCTAGTTGCAACATTTGCAGCGACTGCGGTTCATACTCTTCCGATTCGCCGCGTGATGCTTCGATATAGTGCACCCAAGCGACGATCGTATCTGCCATCGCTGCTCGTAGGACTTTCGTGTCTTCCGCCGTTTTGGATCGTTTGAGTGCCGTGTCAAGAGTCTTGACGGAATCACGATGTCGCTGAAGGAATGATTGATTCTGTGCAACCGCTAAGGCGATCGCAGCACTGGTCGGTTGTTCCTTCCAAAGTTGACTGGCCGACGCCAAGCTTTGCTCCGCTAGACGATCCGATTCCGTGTGCTGACCAAGTTGCCGAAAAATCGCTGCCGCACGCAGGCCCTGCATCGGTTGGATCCGAGCTAAATCAGTAAGTAGCGGAACCGCCTCTGCCAATTTCTCGGTAGCGATCAAGTAATCGGCATAGCGGCTTTTGATTTGGATGTCATCCTGATTTTCTTCGTGAAGCCGTTTTAGAAGCGGGCCCAATTCGGCTT
>NZ_SJPV01000062.1 GCF_007860135.1 Novipirellula artificiosorum | reverse complement strand
CGAGGCGGAAGGGGCTCGAACACACAATTTTTCAATAAAGGAAATGCATCTGGCGGACGAATCGGTTATTGGTATTGGTGCTTAAATCAAGATCAATCGCCAACCCATCAGCGCCAGATGCACCTTAAGACTATCCTCAATTGCCGCTATCCGCTCAAGCGGTTCGTTTACGGGAATGCAAAAATATCAGGAAATCGAATCTTAGTGGATGTCCGTCCTCGCAAGAACAGCAAGCCTCGCTGTGGTCAATGCCGATCTGCCGGGCCGACGTACGACACGCGATCCGCCAGAGAGTTTCAGTTCGTCCCGATCCTCGGCTTGGCGGTGTACTTTGTTTACGCGATGCGACGAGTCGACTGCCCTGATTGTGGTGTCAAGACCGAGCATTTGGAGTGGTCCAACGGCAAAGAGCGGATGACAACGGCGTACAAATGGTTCTTAAGCACGTGGGCTCGACGCATGTCTTGGAGCGAAACCGGACGCATCTTTGGCACCAGTTGGAATCGAGTCTACCGCAGTGTCCGCTATACCGTGATCTGGGGACTGGTTCATCGCGAGGACCTGCAATTTACGGCAATTGGCATTGATGAAATCGCTGCGCGGCGAGGCCATCGCTACCTGACGTTGGTCTACCAGATCGATGAAGGCTGCCGGCGGTTGCTTTGGGTAGGACGAGAACGCAAAGAGAAGACACTCGAAGGTTTCTTCGATTTGTTCGAGACGAGCGTGAAGGATCATTTGCAGTTTGTTTGTAGCGATATGTGGAAGCCGTACTTGAATGTGATTGCCGATCGCGCTGGTCATGCCTTGAATATTCTTGACCGCTACCACGTGATGGCAACGCTAAACAAGAAGGTCGACAAAGTGAGGGCCGAGGAAACCCGGCAACTGAAGGAGGATGGCTATGAGCCGATCTTGAAGCATAGTCGTTGGTGTATATTGAAGCGTCCCGAAAACCGTACAGCAAAACAAACGTCAAAGCTGCGAGAGTTGATGAAATACAACTTGCGTACGATGCGGGCGCACTTGATGAGGGAAGACTTTCAGCAATTTTGGAGCTACCAGAGTGCAACGTGGGCTGGGAAGTTTCTGGATGGTTGGTGCAACCGAGCGATGCGCAGCCAACTAGAACCGATGAAAGAGATGGCACGCACGCTACGGCGGCATCGAGGGTTATTGCTGAATTGGTTCGCGGCCAAAGGAGAGCTTTCGAGTGGCAGCGTGGAAGGGATGAATACGAAAGCAAAAGTGGCATTGAGAAAATCGTACGGCTTCAAAACCGACGAAGTCTATGAAACTGTGCTATACCATGAACTCGGGAAACTTCCGGAGCATGACTTGGCCCACCAATTTTGTTAACGAGGC
>NZ_SJPV01000061.1 GCF_007860135.1 Novipirellula artificiosorum | reverse complement strand
AACAAGATGCCGTTTCGGACCGCGATGCCCCCGAGCGAAATGAAACCAACGAGACTGGCCACGGTCAAATTTTGTTGTGTAATCACCAACGCCATCACGCCACCAATGAATGCAGTGGGTAAGGCATTGAGAATCTGCAATACGATCCGTACCGATGGGAACAACAGCATCAGCACCAAAAACATTCCGACAACCGAAACGGCAGCCAAGATCATGATCAGACGAGTCGCTCGTTGCTGGCTCTCGAATTGACCACCGTATTCGACAAAGTATCCGACCGGCATTGTGACTTTTTGATCGAGTTTCTGTTTTATCTCTTCAACTGCACTCGCTAAGTCGCGACCGTCGGTATTACAACGGATCACAATCCGCCGCCGAGCATTTTCGCGGTTCACTGCGTTTGGTCCCGTGCCTTCGCTAATATCAGCAACTTCATGCAGCTCAATTTGCCCGCGACTCTTGTGGTCATCGTCGCTTGGCAAGTCGATTCGTAGTCGTCCGAGATTCTTGTAGTCCGTGCGATACTCTTCTTCCAAACGGATGAGCAGATCAAAGCGACGTTGCCCTTCAAGAACCTGCGAGATAACCTCGCCTTGAAGCGCCGTTTGTAAGACATTGGCCACATAAGCTCGGGTCAGTCCGTGGAAAGCCAAGTCATCGGATCGAAGCTGAATGTGAAGTTCCGCAGTCTGTCGAATCGGCTCAATAACCGGTGGCGTGATTCCAGGAACCTCTTGGATCGTCGTCTTGGCTTGCTCGGCAAGCTGCTGAAGCGTGTTCAGGTCATCGCCAAAGACCTTGATCGCGATTTCAGCATAGACGCCCGAGACCATGTGGCTAATCAGGTGCGCGAGCGGTTGTTGGACTTCAATGTCCACGCCGGGGGCTTCATTCTTGAGTTGTTTTAGTAAGCCCGATATCACTTCATCACGATCCTGCTTGATTGCCGGATTCATGCTGATAATGTATTCGCCAACATTCACCGGCGAAGCATGTTCGTCCATTTCAGCCCTACCGGTGCGGCGCACGAAGTACAGAATCTCGCCATCCGGGTTAGATGCACTGACCTGCTTGTCTCGAAAGACCGCGTCAATGGAACCGGATACTTGGTTTGACGCATCGAGCGAAGAACCTGCTGGTAACGTCACGTTGACCTGGACACTGCCTTCGTCGAACGGTGGTAGAAAGTCACGGCCCAAGTTTGCCAACTGCCACGCGGCAATCGCGACGCCAAGCCAAGTGATCAGCAGCAGCGATCGCGGCATAACCATGCTGATTTGTATCAGCACGGACGCCATCTTTTTCAATGTCCGTAGCAGCCAACCGTCTTGCTCTCGATGTGCAGCTTGCGATTGAGGTAGCAAGTAGTACGAGAGCACGGGGGTCACGGTCATCGAAACCAGGAAAGACGCAAGAATTGAAACGATGTAAGCCAGACCGAGTGGTGAAAACAACCGACCTTCGACTCCCGACAACGC
>NZ_SJPV01000060.1 GCF_007860135.1 Novipirellula artificiosorum | reverse complement strand
GCTAGCTGGCTACATGATCCTGCTCTCGATGACCGATCTGCTAGAATCGCCCGACATCGACATCGGTCAACTGAAGCAAATGGCCGCCAACGCTCTCCCGTTCAGACTTGTGTAGATACCAATGCCCTCTGGGAGAGGTCGAGCGCAGCGAGGGAGAGGGGCGGTGTGCCTCGCCCTCTGGGAGAGGTCGAGCGCAGCGAGGGAGAGGGGCGGTTTACTTCGTCTTATGAGAGGGGGCGAGCGTAGCGAGGGAGAGCGGGGTTGCGTACCTCGCCCTCTGGGAGAGGTCGAGCGCAGCGAGGGAGAGGGCTTCTTGGCACCCAATTGACTTGCTCCCTACGCCCCCTTTCGAATTGTTGATCCTTTCTATCGGTCTGCAAACCCCCATCGATTCGTCAGGTCTCCCGAGGGGGAGCGGGAGGGCTGAACACAATACCTGTCTACCCACAAACGAACACAACATGACCAAACGAAACCCTATCGAAGACGCTCGCGAACTTCGCAAGCGGCAAACGGAAGCAGAGGTTTTGTTGTGGAGTATGCTGCGTGCGAAACAGGTATGCGGTTTGAAATTTCGTCGCCAATATCCCGAGCCGCCCTACATCCTCGACTTTGCCTGCCATGCCAAAAAGTTCGCCGTTGAAATCGACGGTGGGTACCACGACGACCAATACGAGAAAGATCAACAACGAGAAAGGTATTTGATCGACAAAGGATGGGACATCATCCGTTTTCCGAACGAAGACGTCTTAGGCGATGTTGAATCGGTGGCAATCGTCATCGCCAAACATCTTGGATTGAAATACGAATTCAAGAAACGTCCGGGCGGAATATCGAGCGTGTTGCATCGCCAACGGATTCATACGGATCAAGAACAACGAAGGCCCCAACCGTGAACCCTCCCCCTCGCTGCGCTCGACCCCTCCCGCTGCGGAGGTCGTGCAGTTTTTAAGTTGTTGATTGAAAGAGACTTACAAGATTTACCTCTCCCTCTGGGAGAGGTCGAGCCTAAGCGAGGGAGAGGGAAAACGGGCTGCGATGACAACATGAAATTCCAGCACGGTTTCTATACCGGCCCTCCCCCTCGCTGCGCTCGACCCCTCCCGCTGCGCGGGCAGGGGTGGTTGGATACCTAAACACTTCAGCAGTCACAACTTAAAAACTGCACGATCTCCTCGCGGGAGAGGTCGAGCGCAGCGAGCGGGAGCGGTGGTTTACCTCTCCCTTGGGAGAGGTCGAGCGCAGCGAGGGAGAGCGGTGGTTTACCTCTCCCTTGGGAGAGGTCGAGCGCAGCGAGGGAGAGCGGTGGTTTACCTCTCCCTTGGGAGAGGTCGAGCGCAGCGAGGGAGAGGGGTGGTTTTACCTCGCCCTTTGGGAGAGGTCGAGCGCAGCGAGGGAGAGGGGTGGTGTACCTCGCCCTTTGGGCTCGTTGTACCACATAAGTTAGACGCTTGAAAAATTTTTTGCACCTGGCCCAAAAGCGTTCCATGCGTTGGACAGGTCGTAGGATCTCTGGATTCCAACCCAAAGCGTTTGCGTCCCA
>NZ_SJPV01000059.1 GCF_007860135.1 Novipirellula artificiosorum | reverse complement strand
AGCGAAGACCTGAATGAATTGGCCGTTGAGGCGATTCGACTTTGTCGGTTGCTTCTTGATTTACTACCAGATTCCGAAGTCACGGGGCTGCTCGCGTTGATGTTACTGCATGAATCACGTCGCGGAGTCGTCGTTTTTGAGAATGGAAAATCAATCGCCGCGACTCGGTTATCGCGGTCGTTCTCTGAAAGTGCGTTGCGGATTCTCTTATTAGATGGAACTGTACACACGAAACGCCGGGATCCGTCTTCTTGTTGGGTTGTCCATTCTCGTCGCCGTATGCACAGGACTGCCGTTGATGCTCTCGCCTTTTCGCATGGTCAAGCGAGATGTTTCAGCACCAGAGTTCCTTCGTGCTGAAACGGGAATAGAGATGGGTGACGGTTGGAGTGAAGTCGATAGTGAAGACGAGCACGGAGGTTTCGTCGGTGATGGAGAGACATTCGCAGTGTTCAAGTTGACACAACCCGCAATCGACAAGCTGATCGAATCCAAGCCCCCATGGTCTGCGGGCTGGCAGTCAGGTCCAGTGCCGGGCGACATAGGATTACATTGTGATTTCGGAACAGATGGCGTAGCGTTTGGTGGCCTAATTGGAGAAGCTGGAACCTACACCGGTGACGAATTGCTCGTCAGGTTGCTTGGTTCACAACGTGTGATCTATGACGCAAAGGAGCGTTGTTGCGATTCGCTGCCTTGGCACAACGGGAATTTGATCGTGATCGATCCAGATACCAAAACCGTATGGCTATCGGTTTGGGATTTCTGATCGCTTCACAGGACAGGGAACCAAACGATGCATGTGAGTCGCCGAGTTGCGTTTAGTGAAGTGGAATGCCGTTCACGGCGACCACGTGATCGTTATCGTTCGTCCTATCGCAAATGATCTCCTCCACAACCGATGACGGCACCCCAATCCGTTGCGAGATTTGCAGCGAATCGTCGCTCGTAAACGTCTCGCGACCTCCGGGCGATTCGGTGTGCCCAAACTGCGGTGCATTTCTTTGGGTTGACGCACTTGTTGAAATCACGCAACAAAAATCATTCGTCCCGGACATACGACTACGGGAGATTGCCGCCACTGTCCGATCCGACGCCGTGCGTGAAATTACAAGTCGTGCGGCGGCTGAATTTGACTGGTCAATCGCACAACAGAACGAACTGAGCGACGCCATACTGAAACGTGAAGAATTGGGGTCAACTGGAATTGGAAGCGGATTCGCTGTACCACACGCATCGGTTGATTGGCTCTCGTCGTGCGTGACCGTCATGGCGTTCGCGCCAAACGGGATTGACTTCGATTCGCTTGACGGCCAGCCGGTCCGCACGGTTATACTTATAGCGTCGCCAAAATCAAAACCGGGCGACCATTTGCGACTCTTGGAACGCGTGTCTCGTTCACTTCGGTTCTTGGGTCACACCGCTGCTTGAAAACCGGACGAACCATGACATCGCTTTACGCTTGCTTGTCAAGCGTTCTAGCGGCAAGCGAGCCGATTCTTCGAGCTCGCGTTAAGCCGCTGAAGCTTCGACCATGCTTACCCTTGGAGTTGACTACCCCCATTT
>NZ_SJPV01000058.1 GCF_007860135.1 Novipirellula artificiosorum | reverse complement strand
TGTTGGGTGGCATATTCGCGATGACTGTACAGACGATGCTGGAAATGCCCTATTTCCAGGACCTCTTGCGCTCCGGCATACACGATGAATGTTCCAATATTTTGCAGAGTGAAATCAGGTTACCGAAAACAGTGAAGTCAAGAACACCGTTATTTACGGTCATTCTTGCTGCAGACGCCTTGTTGCATTGGAATGCACCCGAGAGGTTTTGCCAGATCCTCGCTAATAAAGGTGATTTTGAGCAAGCAAACGGTTTGCCGCACCAATTCGGACGAAAACTCCTTCCATCGACGCGCGCCGATGGCCACACCGCCTAAACTGCGCGCGTCTGCAAGACGAAAATCCCGGGTATTCAAGTTGATTGCCCTCACTACACGACATTCATTCGAGGTCAATTCCGACGAACGTCCCGATGACGCCGCCGCCCAGCCGAGCGCTATACAATCGACGGTCCGATCAATATCGCTGCCCGCTGCCAATTCGATTACGTCGCCGCGGGGAGGAGAAACCTGGGAAGCGGGCGCGAAGCACGATCTGAACGGCAGGCCAACCCTTTTGCCGCCACAGCAACAGAATTGATCACGTACTGAAAATTGAAAAGTACTGAAAACAGGGAGAGTGATTGTGTCCAAACAAAGTCAGCTTATTCGCCAGACGGCCTCAGCCTTGCTGGTTTGCGGTCTAATCACCAGCCTGTTGCCCGGTTTGGCCGTCGCGCAGAACCCGTCCACGAGTGCAGTCGCGATTGTTCCGCTCGATGGGCCGGTGCTGGCCGGCAAGCCCGTGACGTTCAAACTTAATGGCAATCCGAGCAACCCTCACTGGGATCTCGGAGACGGGGCGACGGTTGACGGCTCGTCGGTCACCCACACCTACCAGGAACCAGGGATTTACCGCATCGTCATCGGATCCAAAGTGGGCGACACTTTCAACGAGCTATCTTCCGCCATCGTGCGAGTCCACACGCCGAAAACACTGCACTTGCCGCAGGTCCTTCTCGACACCGACGCCCGCAACGAAGTCGATGACCAGCATTACATCGCCTACGGCCTGTTCAGCAACGTGGACGTGCTGGGCATCAACAGCGCCCATCACGGTCCCCACCGCATCAATCACTTTGGCGCTGCCCAGGAGCCGATCAACTATGGTGAGATTCTCTATATCATCGAGCTCAGCCGCATTAGCGGCCTGTTAAAGCATCGTTCTGAAAACCAAATTCCGCAGGTGTTCCACGGCGCCAAAGTACCGTTGCAGGTTCCCGCCAGCGGCACCTGGTCGGACACGCAACCAATCGAATGCGAAGCCAGCGAAGCGATTCTGGCGGCGGCTCGTGGCGCTTCGCCCGACAATCCGGTGTGGGTCTTGCCCGTCGGGCCATGCACCAACATTGCCAGCGCGATTCTTCTCGCCCGTGAACAAGGATTGGACCTGAAGAGCCGAATCAAAATCGTCTGGCTGGGTGGTGGCCCAGAAAAGGTCAACGTTAGGAGTCATAACGGAGGCAGTGACCCTTGGTCGGTCTTTGTGACCGGTCAGAGCGATGTCGATTTCTGGATCATCCTGGAGAATCCCACCGGTGCCAGCATCACCATGGACAAACGCGCCGAGTCGGGACTCTATC
>NZ_SJPV01000057.1 GCF_007860135.1 Novipirellula artificiosorum | reverse complement strand
GTCCCGTCCGACTGGATCCCCTTGCGGCGACAAAGCTCAACGCACGATCTATCCGAAAGTCAGGCGGCAAGCTCAACTAGCAAGTTGAGCTTTTTTAACGCCTGACCATCGGATAGATCGCATTTCGTTACCCGACTGAAATAGCTTGATGGCAAATCCGTACGAAGCGCCAACCAACGTCTCAGTATCTGCCGCCGCTTCGTGTCGAAATCGACGACTTGCCTCGTACGTTTTGGCTGCATTCGCTGCCGTCATTGGGTCTATGCATCTTCCGCCGTTCCTCACCTCGCCAATTGCAACGTGGGGTTGGCAAAACTGGTGGTTTGGATTCGCACCTGCTGCATATCTCGTTTTCGCTGCGGTAGTTGCGGTTGCCTCCGAGCGCTACGCCAAGCCTCTCGGCCTCATCTTGCTGCCTTTGTTCTTGCTGCCCCTGCTGCTGGTTACCGGACTGATAGTGTTCGCGACGTACTTGGACGCCACGAACATCGCCTCTGGAAAATATACTTGGTCGCAACACCTTTACACTTTGCTGATCGTTTTGCTTTGCCCCGTCATTTGGTACTATTTGGTGGTGGCATCGGTACGTTCGGTGCGGCTGATGCGATCCCACGCCGGCGGGTAACCATCGCGTGCACCCGAGCACGCGAGTCGAGCGTTTTTGAAATTGAGAATCTTTCGCGCGTGCCGGGTGACGCGTACCGACTATGAAGTCCGAGGTTGTGCAAGTGGCGGGTCTCCACTTTTTCCGATTTCCCGTTGTTATGTCATTTGAGTTGAAATCTCCTTTGGAGCCTGCCTTCGTCGGAGCCGCCTGTTGGTCGCTCGCCCGGCACTCGCGATAGCGAGCTTGGCGAACGACAGGCGGTGGAGATGTTGGGCAGGCGGAGGTTGCCTTTGTTGGAGAGCTTCGAGGGAGCGGGCCGCACTTGCCACGCACGGTGATCTTTGGTCAAGGATGTTGATTAAACGACTATTCGAGGTGTGAACGCATTTGAACTCTGATAGATCCGCTCACTGCGGACTGCGTCCTCTCAGTTATCCATGCACGGTTCAACGATCGCTTGTGCGGTCATCGGCTCGTGGTGGGTGCAGCTTGCCTGGAGGCTTCAATGAGCAGCAAGCTACCGTCCCGCGGTGTGGCACATTCTTTAGGGCGACGTGTCTGATCCTTCTACGATTCGCAACAGCGATCGGTCCTAAGGCGAAAGATCAGGGTCAACTTTTCTCGGTGCTTCTCACACTTGGGTAGGTCTTCTCCTTGGCGTCGGTCTTAGTGAATGATGTTTGGGCTTCCCGAATCTCCGTAATAGGTTGTGTTGGTAAAAGAGTTGGGTGTAGAAGTGGTTTGAGAAGCCACGATGGTCCGATTCGTTCGTCGATGTCAAGGCATCAGGCAGCCGATACTGGTTGTCCATCGTGGCTACGTGTTTATAAGGCTCTCCCACGGAATTAGTGGGTGCAAGTCGTTGAGTTCTTGACCTTGGCTCGGGCTCAGCAGAATGGGGGCTCCCCTTTCCGCCTCGCCTTCGCTTCGGCCCCTGATCGCGGTGCGGGCCGAAGCGAAGGCGAGGCGGAAGGGGCTCGAACACACAATTTTTCAATAAAGGAAATGCATCTGGCGGACGAATCGGTTATTGGTATTGGTGCTTAAATCAAGATCAATCGCCAACCCATCAGCGCCAGATGCACCTTA
>NZ_SJPV01000056.1 GCF_007860135.1 Novipirellula artificiosorum | reverse complement strand
GTAAGTAGCGGAACCGCCTCTGCCAATTTCTCGGTAGCGATCAAGTAATCGGCATAGCGGCTTTTGATTTGGATGTCATCCTGATTTTCTTCGTGAAGCCGTTTTAGAAGCGGGCCCAATTCGGCTTGTTCGGCCGCTTCGAGTTCGCTCCATTTTCGTCCCTCGTAGACGTCTTGAAACAAACGTCGCGCGGCCGAATCGTCTTTTCCTTCGTCAAGGTCGATCGTTGAGTCGGTTGTAGCCGCTACCTCTGGGGTTTGCGCCACGGCCTTAGCCGTTTGAAAAGGACGTGAAAAACCAAGTATCGCTAAGATGGTGGCTACCACGGCCACCGTCGTCACTCGGCCCCGCCAAGAGGTTGCCCTTCGATCGATCGATTCATCCAATAGCACGCGAACTCGTGTCTTCAAAGGTGGTTCAGCCATGGAAACCGTGCCGCTAAGCCGTCGGGGATTGCCAGCGATGGCGGTTGCGATACTGAGCAATGTCTCAGCATAATCGCTGGCACGTTCGCCACTGCGAAGCACCCGGTCATCGCACGCCCGCTCTCGCTCAGTCACCGCCAATCGTAGAGTGATCCAAACCAAGGGGTTGAACCACACAAAGGCTCGAGCAAATTGGCTAGTCCATTGCCAAAAGACATCATGCCGAACAACGTGAGCGAGTTCGTGGGCCAGCACCATTCGCAATCGATCCGCTGACCAATTTGCAGCACCGTTTGGCAGCAAGATCACCGGCCGAAACGCACCGAGCGTGACAGGGCTCGAAACGTTGTGCGAAGTCCCAAGCCGGACAGGGTTGACGTTTGCAAAGTCAGTTCGCGCGGCCACCGCCTGCATCGCTTGCTGTAACTGATCCGTAGCCGACCGATCGATACCTGCGTTTGCCAGAAGCCGGTGTGTTTGAACCTTAGCCAACAACAAACGAAGCATCATCAGCACCGTCCCAAGCAATGCGATGGAGATCACCAGTTGTTGCCAGCTTAGAATGCGAAACCAATCAGTCGTTTCCGCTAAAGAGGTTGTTGCTGGAGGCTTGAAGGAGAGCTCGGCGACGGCAACGTCCATTTCAGAATTAGCGGCAATCCGTGGAGCCAAAGAGGTTGAGATGGAACGGTTTTGCATCGGCCCGAAGCTTCGCGATCCGGCGTCCAAAACTACGCTCTCTGACGCGGTTGCCGCGGCGAACCAACCGAGCGGAACACCGGGCAGCAGGACAATCACGGGTAACAACATCGTCGCGGTCAAACCACACTGCAGAACCAGAAACCGTGCTGCGGCAGATCGCTTTTTCATGTTCGCCGCAATCAGCAGCACGACACTCAGTAGGCCAAAGCTGCCTATCGCGATCGTGGCAACCGTTTCGATCGAGAAAAAACTTGCCATCATCGGTTTTCCTTGCGAGCTTGTTGGATCATTTCGATCATTTCTTGACGCTGGCGATCACTCAATTCCACATCCGCTGCATCGAGCAGTGCAGCAATCGCAGCGGTCGTAGAGCCGGAAAAGAAGTTGTCGAGTAGACGCCGAGCCGCGTTGCGCTGGGTCTTCTCGCGGCTGGCGGCCGATCGATACAGATACCGCTGGCCGTCACGTCGATGTTTCAGCCAGCCCTTGTCGACCAAGAAGCCAAGTGTTGCTCGGACGGCCGAATAGCTCGGCGGCTGGTCCAAATTTGTCTTTACATCGCTCACCGACGCTTCGCCAAGCCTGACGACCGTTTCGTAGACCTGACGCTCCCGTTTGCCCAATTCCAAAGGCGTCTTAGTGCGCTTCACCATCAATCGTCTCGCGATCATCAACCACTGAAATATGCACATGCTAGGGGTTTAGCATGTGCATATTATTTAGCAGGTGTCATAAGAAGTCAAGTGGTGATGGTGTGTTATTTTGGTGGTGCGAAAACACCGTTTACAGGCACCCTTTGTTCAACCGGACGCCTCGTCTGTGGGAAATGTGACGTTGACGAGGAAGGTTCATGCCTCGCCTTCGACTCTCCCAGTGGAGAGGGTGAAG
>NZ_SJPV01000055.1 GCF_007860135.1 Novipirellula artificiosorum | reverse complement strand
ACAGAAATGCGAAGCTGACCGACGCCGAAAGCTGGCAGCAACTTCAAACAGCGACCAACTGCGGGAGTTCCTCGAACGCTGTAACCGCCGGGGAAGTCCCTACCGCGCGGGGAGGAATCAATTTCCAACTCAGACTCAACTCGCCAAGTATTGCCAGTGCGACGAATCAACCATCTATCGGATCTCAACAGGGGAGCAGATGTCCGTTAGGAACGAGGTGTCCGACATCCTGCTGGCGGTCAGTTGTATCTCCCCCAGACCAGCGTGGGACGACGTGACAGGAGAGCGGCTTCTTCGCCTTGCCGATGCTGACGCTTGCGTTGACAACAGCCCAGCATCACGAAGCGAGGTGCTTGACGCCATCTTGTCTGGCATCGCCCTGCGGCTGGAAACGCAGAGTTTGATGAATTGACTCACACTCGACATCGGCAAGGCGCAGGGATTGAACGGCGAAGGTGTCTGTTCACGCCACGTAATGGCGGACACGGGGATGAAATGAAGCTTCATCGACGACGGTCGCTGTTGTCTGGCTGGGCGGCCACAAGCACTTGCGGCATCGGGGATGCACACGAAGAGGTGCACATATTTGGGCGGCGATAAGTTGCACATGATGATGTGCATATCGTTGGATCAACGAACCACGCACATCTCCATGTGCACCCGCCACCGCATTTCCGAAGCACCACCATCATGACCACGCCAAACACCATAGAGAGCCCAATCAGTGAGCCAATCGACCAACACTATCGATATCTGCATGACGTCGACGCCGCGATCCAGACTCTGGAACAGCTCCAGCAGGCTTATCCGGAGCAGTACGAGTCGTATTGTCGTTGGTACCACGACCGCGAATGTAGCCGCAGGGTGAGAGATGAGCGGCAGCCACTCGAGAACCGTATCGGGGCCTACCTGCAGGTGGTTGCCAGATATGGTCGCGGGTTCATCCCAGGACGTGACTCGACACCCAGCCAGCAATGGTTGAGGGAGTCGCTCGGCATCCATCGAAACACATTGCTGAAGTGGACATCTACGGCGGCAGCGATTGGTTACGCGGACATTCACCTTGTCGCTGCAGGCCAGTTGGCTTTCGCTGCGGCGATATTCCCGGCGGCGACACAGCGAGAAAAGACCATGTCCCATGATGTCCAACGGGAACGACTTGATTTGATTCAAGACTATCGCTTCTTTGGTGGATCCATCATCAAAATGTTGGATCGGTTGATCCCGATAGTACATACCGGCGTTAACGATCTTTTCACGCGGGCCAAACGCTACCCTTATGCGTACAACTTGAATGCTGACGGCACGCCGGTGAGACTTGCCCAAGACCACGTCCCACGTGGCGATGGTGACGATTTTGAAGAGGGCTACGGTCCCGACTGGTTGGCCGGACCCACTGGACAGCCACACTCAGCTGACGCCGTTTAGGCTGCGCACACGGGCAAGTGGTTATTGATGGGCGCCTCTCACAGTGCTGCATCACGACGGGATGGGCTGTTGGCACAAGTTCGCAACAATCACCGACGCCCACCAAAAAAAGGAAATAGGCTGGCCGATGCAGTCATCGAGGTGGCTTATCGGCCTGCGACCCCTAATCGGCGTCATGCTGTGTGGTCGCCAGACAACGATCGCTGCTTCGATTCGATATGCGTGCGATCATCTCTTCCACCACCTGGATCAGTTGACCGCTTAGCTTGAGGGGGAAGTTCTCGGGAGCGAGTAAGGCGGCTGGCCGTTACAGAGAAGTGCCTTGAATCCGATCCGCATGAGCGAGACGCACTGATCGATGGCATCAGATGTGACGTCACGCCAAAGCAATGCCAGTTCACTGCGATCCCTGCCCCTATTGGGACGCTCAATCATCTTCGCAATCACGCCCACACGTCCTGTAGGCCGCTCGACTTGGTCATCCGACGCCTCGTCTAGGGACCGCTGCGGATAACCCAATTCAGCAAAAACAGAGCCAGAGCAGAATGACGAAGGGGGGTGAAATAGCATGAAAGACACACGCCCAGTTTGCCCCGCTGTTGGGTGGCATATTCGCGATGACTGTACAGACGATGCTGGAAATGCCCTATTTCCAGGACCTCTTGCGCTCCGGCATACACGATGAATGTTCCAATATTTTGCAGAGTGAAATCAGGTTACCGAA
>NZ_SJPV01000054.1 GCF_007860135.1 Novipirellula artificiosorum | reverse complement strand
CGTAAATCATCCCGTCAACTCGGCGCCAAGTTGGCTCGATCGAGTCTCACCGCCCCCATCTCGACCAAAAGTGAACCGCTGGCCGTTGACGCTGCGCACAGCCTCCACACCTTCCGCGAATGTTTACGAGGTAAATCTTGTAAGTCTTTTTCAATCAACAACTTAAAAACTGCACGACCTCCGAGCGCGCGGGGAGAGGGCAGCCAGAAACTCGGGCGAACCGGATCGCCGCTACGCCGCATGCATCATCCGCTCGAGCCGATCGAGCGTGGCGACCATCTCGTTCCACTGGCTCATCACCTCCAAGGTCGACAACTCGGTCGCGTCGCGACGATCGAAACCTCGCTCACTGATTCGGATCCGTTTGGCCAACATGATCACGGTGACCGGTCTTGGGTCTTCGACGTTGGCGACCGATGCGGTGGGGGCCTCGTCCACCGGCAGCACCTGTTGCATCGCCTGGTGAACCGCCCAAATTGCCGCTTTCACACTCGATTGCGCTTGAACGACGGTTCGCAAATTGCCCGATTGAACGTAATACTGAGACATCTTGAACATCCTATTTGTTTCGTGTGGTTTGCCGCCCCTCGGCTACTTCCTTGATCGCAGCCGGTGTGACAAGGTTGGTCACACCCAGCCCCCAATCCAGAAAATATTCCAACTCTTGCCCCAAAACCAATGTCGAATCCTTCCATTGTCGAAAACCCCGATGTCGTCATCCTCGGCGCCGGACTCGCTGGGCTCTGCTGCGCCGTGCGGCTGACGGAGGCCGGTCGGTCGGTGACCTTGATCGAGGCGACCGATCGTGTCGGGGGTCGCGTCCGGACCGACCGCGTCGACGGATTTACACTCGATCACGGGTTTCAGGTTCTGTTGACCGCCTATCCCGCTTGCCGCGACCTGCTCGATTATGACAAGCTCGATCTGCAAGCGTTCGATCCCGGTGCACTCGTCCGTCACAACGGAAAGTTCGCCCTGGTCAGCGACCCGTGGCGACGACCGCTGGAAATCCCCGCGACCGTGCTGAGTCCGGTCGGCTCGATGGGCGACAAATTGCGGATCGCAAAACTGCGCCACGCCGCCTGCCGCGGATCGCTCGAAGACCTTTACGGTCGCGATCAAACCTCGACGATCGAGCGGCTTCGTGGCGACGGTTTTTCCGACCGAATGATTGACCAGTTTTTTCGCCCCTTCCTCGGCGGCGTCTTTCTCGATGCGTCGCTCAGCGTCCCCAGCCGGATGTTGGAGTTTGTGTTTCGGATGTTCAGCCAAGGGGACGTGGCCGTTCCCGCCAAGGGGATGGAAGCGATTCCGTTACAACTGGCCGACCGGTTGCCGCCGGGAACGATCCAGCGGAATCAGACGGCGGCGGCGATCGAATCCGATGGCGTGCTGCTGACCAACGGAAAAAAAGTCAACGCGAAAGCGATCGTGATCGCGACCGAGAGTGGTGCCGCGGCACGGTTGTCCGCCGTGCCGAGCTTAGCGACCGAGTGGTTCGGTACCACAACCGTCTATTACGCGGCATCCCAAGCCCCCGATGACCGAAAACGGTTGATCTTGCGAGGTGACGAAGAAGGGCCGGTACAAACGGTATCGGTCATGTCGCGTGTCGCACCCACCTATGCGCCGTCCGGCAGCCACTTGGTCGCGGTCAGCACGCCGCTAAGTCAAAACGTCCCCGCTGACGAGCTGGACCGATCACTGCGTCAGCAGCTGGTCGGCTGGTTTGGTGAATCCGTCCATCGATGGCGGCGGCTGCAAATCTACCACGTCCCGTTTGGATTGCCAAAAATGTCACTCGACCCGTTGGTTCAATCGATTGGCCCACTGCCAGGGTCGAAGCATGATCATACGTACCTGTGTGGGGACTATCGGGAAACCCCCAGCATCCAGGGGGCAATGAGCAGCGGCATCCGGGTAGCGGAGGAGTTGGTTAGGAGGTACGCGCTGGAGTCGTAGCCTTCAGGCGACAGCAGCATGAGCAAAAAGGCGGCTAAAGCCTGAACTCCAACGTGCGCTGGAGTCGTAGCCTTCAGGCGACAGCATTTTCCTCTTCCTCTGCCCGCCCCTGACCGGAGGGGAATGCATTCGACCAGGCAAATGACCCCGTTTTTCACGTTCACCCCGCAACGATCAACTCGGGCTCCCTTCTCCCCCGAAAATCGGGGGAGAAGGGCTGGGGATGAGGGG
>NZ_SJPV01000053.1 GCF_007860135.1 Novipirellula artificiosorum | reverse complement strand
GATCCGAATCTCGCTGAGCCTGTTCCGCAAGTCGGACGAACTCAACCGCGTCAACCAATCGGGAATCATCCGACAAGCCCGAGATCGAACTTGCTAATTTCGCATGTACACTCTTGGGGCCTTCGACGTTCTTGGATTGGGTCGGAGCGAAGTTGCCAACAAGACCGCGTGACCACAGATTGGCCGCAGGATTGCTGGTACTGCATCCCGACCCGACGCATACAGCCAAGCCAATCAAATAGTACGCGAGTGCAGAAATTGGACGGCAAACCATGAAAACAGCCTTTTGTATTGCTTATGCAGCAAATGTTCCATGCACCAAGATCGCGACCGACTCGGTGCCGGTTCCGCTTATATTGATAATGTCTCGGGTCATTGCATTCACCGTATGGATTGTTAATTCAGCAAGACTTGCACACGTTACGCAATTTTGCACGTGGATGCCAATGTCATTTTGATGACACCCCCATTTTGGTACCCTGGCATCTGCTCGTGAGCGTATGACAACTCAGTATGCCATGCCATGCTCAGGACAATCAATGCGATGTGAGTCAAGCCATTTCTATCCATGAAAGAACTCCGGAACTCTCATTTTTAAAAGCAATCAGTCTCTGCACTCTTTGAAACGCCCACCTTTTCAAATGGGGCTCTCCCACGGAATGGGTGGGTGCGGTCATACCTATGGTGATCACAACATCTGGCAGATGTGGTTACCCACGCGACCTCCGAAGTCGATCGCACGCACCCCCTGGACCGAGGCTCTGCATCACCCAGGTTCCCAGCAAATGAAGTACTTTCGCGACCTCTTCGAGGCTCGGCCTTTTTGGGAAATGCGCCGGGACAAGGCGATGACGATGGATTCCGAAAACGTCCATGCAGGGTGGGCTCAAGACGGCTCGTTCGGTGTCGTCTACCGGCCGCAAGGACAACCGGTCACCGTCTCGCTCGAGCAGATTTCCGGAGAATCGATCAATGTTTGGTGGTTCAACCCACGACAGAATTCGAGCCAATTGATCGGAGAGTTCAAGCGAACCAAGACACGAAGGTTCACTCCACCATCGGCAGGACGCAATAACGATTGGGTGCTGGTGATTGACAACGCCAGCCTGAGTTTGCCCAGACTGGGGTTCAGCTACCAAAACCTCATTCCAAAGGTCAAAAACTAGCGATGCGAATACATGAACGATTGATCGCGCCCTTTCGTGTTGGCGTTTTAATGACAAATCTGGTCTCGCGAGTGAAGGCGGAGATCATTTGCGAAGACGGTTGGGAAGCGGGCGGTTGGAGTGTTGACGAAAAGGCTCACGACCGCCCTCCTGATCGACGCCGTTCGAATTGGCGATGAGAAGTCGAGCGACGAAGAAGTTTCCCCACATTCTCCGCTCGTGGGCAGTGCGATCACTTGGCGATCAGAAAGAATTCAAGGTCGCGATGCGTGTCCACGTCTGGATACCCTTCGCAGGTTGGTGGAATCGCGAATCGAGCTTCGTCGGTGGGGAAAGCCGATTCGGCACGGAGTTGTTTCCGTGTCGTCGCGTCTTCCGGTGGGCCCTCACCAGGAAACATCGCTGGGGGATTCTTTCCATTACCTTCACGCCGAAGTCCCCAGCCGCCGGAGTAGTTGTCGCCGGCTCCTTTGATCAACGCAGGGCCGGGATCGGCAGCCAAATTACGATTGGACAGCGTGAAGTTCCGCTCCGACCCTGCAGAAGAAAAACCCAGATCGCGAGCGCGGCGATAATAGCCACTTTCTTTCCACACGAATTCGGAACGATTGCGAACGGAGGTGTTTCCCCCGAGACTCCCCCCCAATTGTTTGACCAACACACGCTCGGCCGGGGCCGAGATCAAATAAACAATCATGTAGCTCTTGATAGGGATCATGCAAAACCGATGGTGCAAAACGGTCCCAAAACGTCTCGATCTTCCATTCGTCGAGGTTTCGCGTCATTTCCATCGAAGCTTGAATTCCCAGCACATGTTCACGCACGTTGCTAACGTTGAAGATCACATAACTTAAGTCACCGTTTACTGCAACTTCCGTTAGCACATCGTGAATTTTCGCTGGCTTGGATCCCTGCAGCAAATGCGGCCCCGACGACCAGAACGCAAGATGATAGTAGGCACCGTATCCGTACTGCGGATAGCGATTGGAATGGTAGAAATCGTCCTGCATGAGCTGGGTTTCACCATGATCCGAAAAGACCACCATGATTCCCTCGGGGAATTCTAAGCTTCCTTCGCTCATCAGTTCGGAGCCCTCGAGGAACCGAGTCGTCGTCGCCGGTGGTTTTTTCCGTTGGTCGATCTCTTTCACCATTTCCCATTGCTCGGCGATCGCTTGAGAAATCAATTTGCCTCCTTGTTCGCGATTGACGGAATTGTCACTGTTCCAAATCGCCGTGTCTCCCTTGCCACGCAAGCCCAATTGCCAAACGACTTGATCGCCTGCGATCTCGTACCAGCACCGAGTCGATCCGCACCGATTACTTTGATGGATGTCTCACTCGCGGAGACGCGATAAGATTCCGGCTTAAGCTACGTCGCATCGATTGAAATAACGACGCGCGTGGGTGCGGTATCTGGCGATTCCGCCGCAACGCCAAAGACTTTTAACAGATCATCTCTCAGATCGTCGGCGGCAAGCTGAACGCCTGGCACATCGACG
>NZ_SJPV01000052.1 GCF_007860135.1 Novipirellula artificiosorum | reverse complement strand
CGCACCCATGAACCGCACCTCCGTGCAACAGGCTTTCCCATGTTCGCAGCACCAGCGCGAACCGCAAGGCAACAATCATTCGCAGCGGTTTGTCGAAAGTCCAGAGCGAAATCTCGTCACCTACCCCGCAGATGTATTAGACACCACCCGAGATGCGAGGTACAACGAGCCGCGCAGCGAGAGGTAAATCCTGTATGTCTTTTTTCAATCAACAACTTAAAAACCGGACGACCTCCTTGCAGAAGGGGTCGGGGTGAGAGTTTCTCCGTCGTGCAGGTTGCTCGCTGTTTTAATGGGCATGTGCGCCTGATCCCCCCCCTCTTCGCCAGCCCTTCTCCCCCTAAAAATTGGGTGAGAAGGGAGCCAGAATCTTGGGTGAAACGGAATTTACAAAGTCACTCCAACTTGCCGCGCAGGCAGGATTCCCATCACGCCACGCCACAGGGAGAGTGGAGAGTGAGGTCCGTAAACGCTTATTTTTCAAGTACTTAAGAACTGTACGACGTCTTTGGTCCAGCTTGCCAGCGACTCCGAGGCCTCTGCCAATCCCGAAACGCTCCGCGTCGTCGAGTGTTAATCTATACGGTTTGTAGACACTTCCTCGAATTCTTCTGCATAACCGTCCGATCTAATACAACGCGACGACTATCTCGATTGAGATGCGTCGTTGGGGCCTGCCTTGTTGGCACGTCCAACGGAAGGGCGGCGTCTGTTGGTTGCAGGCAGAAAACGCTCCACAGGTGAAAATCGTTGCAGCTCAGACAGTTTGCGAAGGATCGTGTTGAGATGACAGATTTGCGAATCGCCCCCGTTTTAGCTCTCGCGGCGTTGCTTTCAACTACTGCGATCGGCCATGCACAGGACCCCGTTGCCGCTGGTTCAGCGGCCGCCGCAGCAGCGAGCTCGGCTCCCAGCACGATCTGGCGAATGATGGGGATCCCTCAAGGGCTGCAGAAGATCCGCGACGTGGCGACCAACCGACGTGGGAATCATCCTGCCTTGGAACGGAAGCCACCGCTCAAACGCATCGCCGACCCCGCGAACCTCGAGTCGGAGAACCCAGCGATCAAAGCCGCGGCGGAGATCAAGCAAGCCGAGGACATGAAACAGCAGAAAATCAAAGCGATCAAATACCTCGCGAGCATCGGCTGCGGCTGCTACGACAAAGATGGAAAAATCACCGAAGCGCTCTTGGCAGCCACCGACGACTGCACTCCCGATGTCCGGCTAGCGGCCATCCAAGCGATCGATGAAGCATCGGACTGCGAATGCTGTCGCAAGTGTGGCTCAAAGTCTTGCTGCAACGAAAAGATCACCAAACGGCTTAGCGAGATTGCCTACGAACGAGACAACTCGGGATGTCCGCTGGAGCCATCGGCTGAAATTCGACAACTGGCCAAGAAAGTGCTTTGCAAGTGTTGCCCTGGCGGACCGCCCAGCGGACCGATCGAGGAAGACTATCCTGAGCCCATGGAAGTAGAGCCAGGTGCTGAGGATGACATGGAACCGACGCCACTCGAGGACGAACCGAGAAGGGGAGAAGCACAGGAAGAGGAGCAACCGCTTCGAGGCGAATCGGCCGACTCGGACGAGGAAGCCATGGGCGAGCAGTCCGAAGACCTCCTGAGCGAGTTTGAGGAAGTGACCGCGACAGACACTGCGGATGAGTTCAATAAACCGTATGGCGACATCGACGAGGATGCGGCTTTGCAGCAGGACTCCTCCTACAACTTGTATCATCAACCACGCGACTTGCAATTGAACCAATCCTCGATGGCGAAGCCGCTGGGAGCGTTTCTCAACGACCACCGTGGAGCAGCCAACACGAACCAGCCAATCGAGCGGCTAGAACTCTTGGTTTCCGACGAGCCCGTTCAAATCCTGCGTCGTTCGCCGATGGTTGTTAACGCAGAACCAGCCAAATCGGCATCCGAAATGATCGCCGTTGTCCCAGAGGATCTTTCGGCGAAGGCAGTGGTTCAAGTGAGTTCCATGTCTACGGAGGACGCCGAGCCCGTACACACGATCATTTCGATGCCGGTCCCCGCGCCACTAGCCATCTCCGCTCCCGCGCCACCAGTCATCTCCGCTCCCGCGCCACCAGTCATCTCCGCTCCCGCGCCACCAGTCATCTCCGCTCCCGCGCCACCAGTCATCTCCGCTCCCGCGCCACCAGCCATCTCCGCTCCCGCGCCGCCGGTTAGCTCCGTCCCCGCACTACCCGTCACACCGGTCTCCGCCGAATCGGTCAGCTCGGCCAGCCCGCTACCGGCAGGTTTGATTGTCGGCGAAATTGTCTCGTTGAATTTTGACCGTGGTGAAGTCGTTTTGGTGGGGGACCAGCTTCGCCAAGTTGACTTGGGACGGCCCGCGGCGATCTTTCGCCGTACAGCACGTGGCGTGATGAAGGTCACGGAAATCGTCATGACATCGACCAGCGATGACAAGGCGATCGCAACCACGACCCAAACCGATGCGGTTCGCCATATCCAACTCGGCGACCGAGCCGTCTGGCGATAGTGCATCCATTCGCGGTCGCGTCCTTTGAGTTGAAATGAACGGGTAAGTTGGTCGGGGGGCCGCTGCAATGCATCGCTATTTATGGGTCACTGTATTCGTTTTGAATCCGCTGCTCACACTGTGTTGGCTTCCTACGAGTGCCTCGGAGCCCGGCGGCGGTGTGCTCCGCATC
>NZ_SJPV01000051.1 GCF_007860135.1 Novipirellula artificiosorum | reverse complement strand
TACCAAACCGGTCAGAAACTCAGTGATGAACTGAAATCCGAATTGAGAATCATCTACGATGAAGCGCTGCCAAAATGGAACTATACTACTAGCCTGTGAAGTAAGCACTTATTGTTCACGCGATGCTAAGTAGATACTGGCGTAATTGCGGTTCGCGCAGAAGAAATGATTCGATCTGCGGATCTTGACCCTCGCGAAAAGCCTTCTCGTATTCATCGGCATGGCGATCGATCCGCTCTTTTTGTTCGAGTGAAAGATCTGACGGTTTAGATTGCATCTCGTAGGTTCGCGCTGCAAGGGATCCAAGCTCTGCTCAATAGACCGGCCCGTGATGCTGGGCACGGGCGACATTCTGGCGAGTCTCAGTGTGAATTCCATCAATAGCAGTCAAGCAAGATCGCCGAAATGAGGCCTGCTCTCAAAGACTGAATATCAGTCCTCGCGTCATCACAACTCGGAACACCGGTATGAATGCGGAGTCCGCAATTATACCGATTGTACTAGTGATTACGCCCACCCATAACCCCAAGAAACTCGAGAAAACCCCGCACCCACGTTTTCCCGACAATCTGCTAACCTGGTGATTGATCGTTTTGTGAGCCCGACGGAAGAATCTCCTTACTTGCTTGGCGTCCCAGAATCACACGTTGCTAGTTCAATCTTAGATGGCTGCAAAGGCGGCCAGCAACTTGCACAGGAGTCAAGCAATGCACACTCGAATCGATCAAGAGCAAACAGTGGAAACAGCTTTTTCTATGGTCTTATCCGCATTAGCACGGACTGTTCGAAAAGTTCGGGCAGGGAAGGCCGGAGATTCCGACATAGAGAGACTCTCCCAGGTCCTTGAGACGCTTCCGTTGCCATTCGACGAGTATACGTTTGCCTAACTGGACAGCGCGCGTGAGCCGCAGGGCTCGCGAGCTTAGTCGTAGGGTGGCGAAAGCCATTCTACAACAAACGGTGAGATCGCCTTCCTTGGGCGGTCGAAGCCTACCTGGGCGGGTCCGTACCTGTCTAGAACTTGTTTCTCGAACTTCAATTTGGAGGTATGTGCTAGTGTCACCTTAATCGTGATAGCGAAGGAGCCAGGAAACAAGACTTGGGGAGGCGGCGCGATTCGGCCTGGGCGGAGTGTCAGACCCCGCGTGTGGTTGAAACATGGTGGTCCAGCAACTCGAAGGATCATCGGCGGGCGGCACATACGGTTAGCCGTTCGTCAAACGTCAGGGTGGTTGGTGTTGTCACCTCGAGAAAATGGCTCGTGAATCTGACCGGTGAGGTCCCCGCTCGTCCGTCCGCTGTGAGAACAGCAGTACGGTAAGCCAACGTATAAGCCGACGGTGAAAACAGAGGTAATGCGACGCGATATGAACCAGAGGCCCCATCCGCCTTGCGAATTTTCATCCAGCAAACCTGGGGCTGAACTGCCAACAGTTCGGCTTGGGACCACAGCAGACGCGGAGTAGTCCGACAGAGTTCGGATGAAAGCAGATACCTGATTTCAGTTCACCCGAAACGATCGTGCAGACAGGCTCGGCATGATGCCGAGCGCTCAGAGTTAGTCGCCGCGTCGAAGGGCCGCCAAATGGCCCGTCCGTGTTCTGCAAAGCCCGGACATCGACGCGGCACGCGACTCCAATGGGATAGCGAAGGCTAAGGCACATGGGCAGCGGCCGATCGACAGTGAGGGTGGCGGTTACCAGAATGTAGGATGGCCCACATGGCCAAGAAAAGGAAAGTGCATTCATTGACCGGTCGAATCGACGACCGGCTGATGAGGGAGGCATTCAAAGCGGTAAAACGCAACCGAGGTGCCGCGGGAATCGACAAAGTCAGCATTGGGATGTTCGAAGAAAATCTCGACGCCAATCTGGCTGCGCTCAAGCGTGACTTGAAAACAAGAGGTGCATTTTGCCCCAAGCCGCTGCGACGAGTGTGGATACCCAAAGACGCCAAAGGTACGAAGTTCAGACCGCTGGGAATTCCGGCTGTAAGGGATCGAATCGCTCAAGAAGTGATACGTAGGCTTCTTGAACCGATCTTTGAGCCGCTGTTTCATGATTGCTCGTTCGGGTTTCGTCCTCGGCGCAGTTGCCACAAGGCGATCGAGCGGGTGTTGTCGTTTCATGCTGAAGGAGACCGCGTCACTCTTGACGCAGACATCTCTGGATTCTTCGATAACATCCCACACAAGCTCATCGCTGGTGCTGTGGCCGAGGAGGTTGCCGATGGGAATATCCTAAACTTAATCGAGAAGTTTCTGGCAGCAGGTGTGATGGAAGGTGGCGTCTTCAAACCCACCACGGTCGGAACGCCGCAAGGCGGGGTGATCAGTCCATTGCTTGCCAACATCGTGCTCAACCAGCTCGATTGGCGACTGGAGAAAGCGGGGTATCGCTTCGTGCGGTATGCCGACGACTTCGTCGTCGTATGCAAGACACGCCGGCAGGCGGAAGCAGCCTTGGCAGAGGTCGAGAAGATCATGACCGACTTGGGACTCTCCTTGAGTCCCGAGAAAACGAAGATCGCCAGTTACGGGAAGGGTTACGAGTTCCTGGGCTTTCGACTTTCGAGTAGGTCACGAACGATGCGACCAAAGTCATTGGAGAACTTCAAGACGAAGGTGAGGGAGCTGACTCGGAGGTGCCATAACCTGGACGCCCGAGCAATCGAGAGACTGAACCGAGTGATTCGAGGCACGGCGAACTATTTCGCCACGAACTTCTCGACGTGCATCTGGCTGTTCCAACAGTTGGATAAGTGGATACGGATGCGTCTCCGCTGCATGAAGTTCAAACGGAAGTCGGATTGTGACAACTACCGACTCAGACAAGGAACGTTTGACAAGAAACTCGGCCTTTTGAAGATGCTTAGCTTTACGAAGACGACCATGTGTACGACATGAATGTGACTCCTCTGTGTCTTCCGCCCTTGGTATGGGTGGCTTTTGACAGGAGGCAATGATTCGGGGGTCGCCCGGTGCGAGAAAACCGCACGCCGGTAAATGCGGGGAATCAACCCCGTCTGCGACAACGGGGAGGCGGTGGTTAGACTAACCCTCTAACCTCCGCTATACCCACTCACTTCGTGGCTTCCTGGTGTAAGCATTCGCGGAAGTTGTGGTGAGAGCGAGTTGATCTGGCGGTGAGTGGCGGGATTCTCTATTTGGGGGTGCATGAGTGCTTCGGTTTTAGAATCTCAGTCGGTTGATGAACGTCTAAGGTCAC
>NZ_SJPV01000050.1 GCF_007860135.1 Novipirellula artificiosorum | reverse complement strand
CGCGAAGCCCGAACTTGAAGGACTATGCTTCATGTTGCACCTTTTCGGTTCGTTCAGACACGACGTCAAGATCTTGGCTTCGGTCCTTTAGTTTGACGCCCATTTGTTTTATCGGTCGATCTTCCCCTGGGCGATCGTATAAACACTCGTTTTTGTCGTTGTAGGGGTGTGCTTTGAGCAACCCGTGATTGCGCCACGTTCTGACCGTTACTCTGGCGACTCCAAGCTCCCTGGCAAGTTCCGTTTGGGTCAGTAGTCCCCGCGCACGCAGGCGATCATACCGTGGTCGAATCGCGTAGGCGCGGCGTATTCGAGCCACCAGATTGCCTGTGAATTCCAAGCCTTCACCGGTTCGCATCCCTTCCAGGTTGAGCCTGTTGGCGACTTGACCATCGGTAAGATCGTCGAGGAGCTGGTCGATTGCGTCGATGACTTTCGGATCGGTTTGTCGCAGTTGCCAAGCTCTCAGTGGCCGAGGTAACTGCAGTGTCTCAGTCATGCCTCCCTTGAATCGGATCTGAGTCGTGATCGTTTCGCCAACACTTAGCGTTACATCTTCAACCACCAGACGAATGATTCGCTTGCGATCTTGATCCGTGACACAGGGATCATTCCACAGTCTGGGAAAGTTGGTTGCCATCTCTAAGATTTCCGAACGCACTGAATCGTTAACGACTGCAGAATCTTGTTCTCGATGCAGTGTGTAAAGATTCTGAGATTCGGTCAGTGCGCGCAACTTGTCATTCCACTCCGCTTCCAATGAATCGGCGACCAAGCGGTTGTTCGGATCAACTTTCATGAAGCGACTGCGAGCCAACTCCGCTTCGTAAGAAGCGCGTTCTACCTGCTGTTTTCTCAAGGCATCTGCTTCGTTTTGACGAGCCTGAAGCTCGTGTTGCACGGCCAAGGTGACTTCCATCGCCAACGGGGTTACCTTCTTAAGCAGCAACTGACTGATCGCTTCGTCAATGCTTTGGCCGGGAATGCTTTGGCAGAGAGGTTCACCTCTCGCGATGCCATCGCGTTGGCAAACGTACTGCGGCACCAAACGGGTTTGTCGTGTATGGTAACGAATCGTCATGCGTTTGCCGCAGACCCCACAGATGGCCAGTCCCTGCAGCAACGCGGGTCCTTCGCCGGCGGGACGCTTGCAACGATCGGCGCCGTTGGCTTGAGAGTTCTCGTCCAGTCGCCGGAGATTACGTTGGAACTGTTCCCAGGTGATATATCCGTCGTGAGCGTCGGGTAAGAACGTATGCCACTGGTCCTGTGGCTGTCGTTTAAGATGTCGTGTTCGTCCAAAGACAAACGCGCCGGAATAGCGAGGATTGTGCAACAACTGCAATGCGCGGCTGTGTTCCAGTTCGCCCCACACCATTTCTCCCTTGCCAGGCCCCTTGCGCAGTTTGCGAGGGAACTTCCACCCTTCACGACGAAATAACTTGACTGTACCTGATGCGGATCCGATTTCTTCAAAGGTCTTGAAGAATTTGCCAATCGCATTCTGAACTTGCTGGTCGGGGTCGAGTACGGCCCGGCCCGTGTGGTCGTAAACCAGACCGATCGGTAGTGGAATCCTTAGTTCTCCGCGACGCGCCTTGTTTTCGATTCCACCTCGTAGCCGAGATCGCAAAACATGCAGTTCCGCTTCGCTCATCGTTCCCTTTAATCCCAGCAGCAAGCGGTCGTTGAAATGCGATGGATCGTATAGCCCGTCTTCATCCAAGATTAGCGTGTCCGTAAGCGCGCAGATCTCCAGTAAGCGATGCCAGTCAGTCGAGTTGCGTGCCAGTCGCGAAACTTCTAGACCCAGCACAATTCCGGCGCGTCCCAATCCCACCTCCGTGACCAGACGCTGAAATCCCTCACGATCAACCGCGCTGGCGCCCGACTGGCCCAAGTCACTATCGATCACGATCACACTTTCCGGCTGCCATCCCAAGGCAATCGCTCGCTGCCGCAGGTCGTACTGGCGCTTAGTGCTTTCGCTGTTCTCAAAGACTTGACGTATTGTAGATTGTCTGATGTAAAGGTAAGCATCTCGCTGTAGATGACTTGCCGTGACTTTTTGGTTGGCGGGAGCATTCATGCCACAACCTCCTGTTGGCGATGAAGAATCAGATTCGTAAGCTCACAAGTGAGTTGGCGTTGCAAATCGTCACTGGCGGTGATCGGACGCGGTGAGCTAAACTCGCTCGCGCCGCTTGATGACCAGGCTTCGGCGGACACCGCTGGCAAGCAGTATTTCAGCCAGGCGATCATTCCGCTGCGAATGAAAACCGACTGCCCCCAACCGCGCAGTGACTCAAGCCAAGTCCGACGCAACTGTTCATAACGAGTGATCCACTCTTGGACCTCAGCGTGGTGGTCCCCCATTTCGTTTACCGCCCCTTTTTTTCGCGTCGTGCGAGAGCTCGTTCGATGCTGCGCGGATGAACGCTAAGTTCATGTTGATCAAGTACCAGCGCGGCTAGTTGTAATGAGCTAAGCGTTCTGTCTTCAGCGAGGCAGTTGTCGATGAAATCCAAGAGTTCCTCGTTCAACTTATGAGCCCCGCGCGGGCCAGGCGCTGAAGGGATCAGCCCCGCAATCCCCGACTGTCGAAAACTCGCCAGCACCTTGTAGTAACCCGACCGAGAAAAGCCAAATTGCCTGGCCGCTTCGGTAGCCGCGATGTTTTCGACGCGAACCGAGCGCAGCATTTCATATTTAACGAGCACCAAGTCCTGTGGATCAAAGAATTCGCTGTGACCAAAAAGTGGATTGGTAACCGCATCGGCACGCTCATTCAATGTCCCGTGCTGCAGCAACTGCTGCCGTTTTGATTCGTTGATGTGCATCACGTTCCTCCATGAAAGTGGCCGCCAGTGGCGTCTACCAATTTACGCCGTCTAACATCGTATCGAGAGCGATTGGATCCTCCAACACTAATCATCCGTCTTAATTTGAGGAGGATTCAATTCGGAACTCGCCAAGACGATTCCAGGGTCCGGCGTAATTCGGTGGACGCGTACGGCAAAATCCCGTGGACACTCATTTCTGTAGTTTTTCCAAAGCAGCGTCCGTTCGATGAGCGATCTGACGTAGCAAAACGACCAACTCACTCAGGTCAACAAAACGAAACGCACATCGACCCGCGGCAACCTTGCAAAAGGGGTCTTGTAACGAAAAGTTCGTCCAGGACGCAGCAATCGCGCGAAGACGCCCCTCGTCGTCATGGAAATAGACACGATCCTCTCCCCAGTTCTTTCGATGCCTCACCAACGCAAACCGACATCCCCTAAGCGGATGAAACGGATGCGTGATCGTGAAAGTTCTTTCGTCACCGACCAAATCAGGTGCAGTTGACGACTCATGCAAACGCGCAC
>NZ_SJPV01000049.1 GCF_007860135.1 Novipirellula artificiosorum | reverse complement strand
CGCAACTCGCGGACCTGCTGTCGCAGATCCGCGTTTTCTGATCGCAGGTCGCTAACTTCCTGCATCAGCTCCTCGACCAAGGTCGTCAGTGACCTTAGACGTTCATCAACCGACTGAGATTCTAAAATCGAAGCACTCATGCACCCCCAAATAGAGAATCCCGCCACTCACCGCCAGATCAACTCGCTCTCACCACAACTTCCGCGAATGCTTACCTCGGTGTTTCTCCGCCAGAGCGACCCCTCCTGCGCTTATTGCAGAGATCTTTGCAGGGCAGATGGCCTAAGCTCCTATCGCTAAGCGAGTTGCCGCGATTCACCGTTGCAGAGTTCCGCGAAATCAGTGCGCGGGATTTGCCCGTGTGCCGAGCAGATGGATCCTGCCGACAAGATGTCGTCGTGTGTGCCACCGCGTGCGATTCGACCGACGCCCAACTGCATGATGTCGGACAGCAGTGCCTTGTGGGCACTCAGAAGCTTGAGAGTACGCGCCACCCAAGCACTTTTTGATCAACAGGGAAAGTGCTCGAGGTGGATGTGTCCCATGCAGGTTGCGAGTGACCTAACATCCTCCTGCAACACCTGCAAGTAGGCAGCTTCGTGGTCCCAATGCGACCGGATGGGAAACGTTGCCACCCGAACAACTGACTCAGGCGTCACTTCACATGTCTCGCAACCTGCTGATGTATATCAGACATCTGTACTTTGAGCGTAATCGAGAACTTCAGATTCTGTCCGCCATCTACGCGCCTCTTGGCTGGCTGAATGAACACTCAAATCTAGGCATGTGGCTCGTGCCCGGCCGTTCAGTGCGAGGCCCTTGCTTGGTGTTGTAGCGGGGTATAATGCACGTCGCTCAACCCCAAAACAGGCGGCTCCCCCATGAGCGACGTCACGCAACTCCTCGGACAGATCGAAGAAGGCGACGGCAAGGTCGCCGAGAAGTTGCTGCCCCTTGTCTACGACGAGTTTCGCAAGTTGACTGCTGCCAAGATGACTCAAGAGAATCCGGGGCGATGGCGTTGGTGCATGAGTTGTGCAGCGTTTCTGAGTTTCATGCATGTTCTGAGGCGATCTGCAATGAGTACGGAGAGTGAAACGAAGACTTCAATCGATGCCTTGAAGTGCAGCCAAGGGTTCCAGACGAGACGAAATCTCAATTCGTGAGTCGAGAGAATCCTCGTCCGACTACGATGAACATGAACATGCCCATGTCTCATCAAATGTACGGCATGTTCGACTGGCATCCGCTCGATCTCTGAGAAGAGGCAAGAAAGGTGACGGAAGCATGAACAAGAAAGCACTACATCCTTTGCTGATGGGTATCGTTGCGTTAGCGGCAGTGCCCCTGTTCGGATCTGATAACCAAGCCTTGGTTGACGCCGCGAAGCAGGCGACTCAGGCCGAGGTCTTCAGTATCAAGAGCTATGGTGCCGTCGGCGATGGCGCGGCCATGGAGACCGAAGCGGTGCAAAAGACTATCGACGCTTGCCACGCGGCGGGAGGCGGCGTCGTTCGGGTTCCCGCGGGCGACTACGTGATCGGCACGATCACGTTGAGAAGCAACATCACCCTCTCGCTCGATTATGGAGCGAGCTTGCTGGGAAGTCAGGATATTTCTGATTACGCCACCAATCTTATTGAACCCAGAGAAGGATGGGTTCACTGTCTTATATATGCCGCAAATGCTACCAATGTGACTATTGAAGGGCTTGGGGTAATAGACGGTCGTGGAACACGAGAGGCCTTTCCCTGGGGAAAAGGACCTAACCCCCGACTGATGCGCATGGAAAACTGCGATCACCTTACGTTTTCCGGCGTCACCTACAAGAGGCCTGCCTTTTGGGGGCTTCACTTAATAGACTGTCGGAATATTCACTTTGATGCAGTCACGATTGACTCTAGAGACAACAATCGCGGTAATGATGGAATCGATATGGATGGCTGCGAGAACGTATTAGTCGAAAACTGCGACATCAATTCTGGCGATGATGCCGTTTGCCTGAAAAGTTCACTCAATCCATGTAGGAACATTGTCGTCAGGAACTGCAAGATATCTAGCCATACCGCTCCCCTGAAATTCGGCGCCTCCTCTCATGGCGGGTTCATCGATATCAGTATCACCAACTGCTACTTCCATGACAGCCCCATGGGGGCCATCAAACTAGAGTTGGTCGATGGCGGACGAATGGAAAATGTTGATATCTCCAGAATCGTCATGGAGGAAGTGGGCAATCCACTTTTCATTCGATTGGGCAGTCGAGGCAAAACCTACGGCAAAGGCGGAAAAGCCCCGGTAGGGTCGGTGAAGAATATACGCATCAGCGACGTCGTGGCTGAAGTGACGCCAGAAGATAGAACCAAAGCGACCTCCGACCTAACGGATAGAGAGAAGGCTTCAGTCGGCCCCATCATGATCACGGGTATTCCTGGCCACTATGTCGAGGATGTTATCCTGGAGAATATCAAGATCTCCTATCCTGGTTGTGGTAGCGAAGAAGAAGCGAAGCGTGTTGTGCCAGAGGATGAAGATCGCTATCCGGAGCAGTACTTCTTCGGCGTACTGCCTGCATGGGGAGCTTACATCCGTCATGCCAGAAATGTTGAGTTTAAGAATGTCAAGATGTCGCTCCGAGGCGAAGACGCACGAAAAGAGATCGTCTTGGATGATGTTGAAGGTTTTGTGGAAAACTGAAGACCACAACCAAAGGAATCACGACGTTCAAGAAAACAACTGGAATGAAAGGTCCCCTTATGAGACTGATACTTGCCCTCTCGGTCGTACTGGCCTTGTCGGTTCAAGCGTTACACGCTGCCGGTGCTGATGGACACCCTCCATTCAGTTGGGGTACCGTACCGGTGTATGCCCACCTGGCGAATATGTCGGAGGATTTTACGTCGGAGCAACACGATTTTCTGGCGGAGCATTTTGATTTTATCACCATTGAAAAAGGTCATGCCAAGCGCAATCGCGGCAGTACGGAAAAGGGATTCGCGATTGCGGTGCAAGAGATTAAGAAACGCAATCCGAAGGCGAAGGTGCTGTTCTACTGGAACTCCACCATAAAAATCGGCGGTTATGAGGCCATCGATGACTTTCCGAAGGGCGGTGAACTGGTTAGTAAAGACGGAGAGCCTATGACCATTTTCAGCTGCCCTTTCTGCGACCTCTCACAGAAGGAGGTCCAGGATTGGTGGGCGGATACAGCAAGTGTTGCGGTTCGTGAATGCGGGGCCGACGGAATATTTATCGACGCGGTTGGCAAATTCAGCATAAACAGCCGCCGCAAGGTGCTGACACCTGAAAAGATCGAAGCCCTGAACGATGGCATGGTTGCCATGGTGAAAGATACACGCGGGAAGGTCGGCCCATCGAAACTACTGATCCAAAACGGGGTGTCGATTGATCCGGAGAACATTGGAGACCGATTGCTGAAGGTTACCGATGGCGCGATGAAGGAGCATTTTGTGAGCGCCCAACCTGGGAACAAAGAACAGCTCGCAGAGAGCATTGAGATGCTCCAGGAAGTGGGGAAATCCGGAAAAGTCCTTGTGATCAAAACCTGGCCGGGATTCGACTGGCGGAACAAGGAAATCATGAAAAAACCGCGTGAGGAACGCGCGAAAATGGCACGCGAAGCCATTACGTTCCCGCTGGCCTGTTATCTGATCGTGGCGGAGCCTTATTCTTATTTCTGCTACACCTGGGGCTATCAGGGAAACGACACCGGTACATTTGAATGGTATCCGGAACTGGATAAGCCACTCGGCCCGCCGCAGGGCGACGCAAAACGCGATGGCTGGAAATACACACGTGAATTTGCCCATGCCTCGGTCTATGTCGATATCGAGACCGGGGAGTCTAAGATTGACTGGAGAGAATAGGTTCGTTATTGCAGATACCTGAGAGAAATGCCGGGGTGACACTGATAGATATTTTGATGCCGCATCAGGCAACGCAATGCGCAAAGGGCAGGCGAGTCATGACACACAGAATCATTAGCAAGTTCTTGCTGGTATTTATAATCGCGGGCATGACCTCAGTGGCCACAGCCGAGATTGCCAAGCCAGAGACCTTTAACATCAAGAGCTATGGCGCCATCGGTGATGGTGTCGCGGTGAACACCGAAGCGATTCAAAAGACCATTGACGCCTGTCACGCAGCAGGCGGCGGTGTTGTCCGAGTGCCTGTCGGTGATTTCGTAATCGGTACGATCCAGTTGAAGAGCAACATTGCGCTTTCGCTTGATTATGGTGCAAGCTTGCTGGGTAGCCAGGAGATGAAGGACTACCCGACCGACCAGTTGCGACCGGCGCGTGAAGGCAATTCCGAATGCTTGCTCTATGCCGAGGATGCGACCAATATCCGGCTTGAAGGTCTCGGCGTGATCGATGGCAGGGGAACGTCCAAGGCCTTTCCAAGACGCTCGGGGCCTGGCGGCAGAGACAATCGCCCCCGGCTGATCCGTTTCGAGAACTGCGAGAATCTGACGTTTTCCGGCCTGACCTATAAACGTCCGGCCTTCTGGGGATTGCACTTGATCGACTGCAAGAACATCCACTTCGATGCGGTTACCGTGCGATTCCGCAATAACAACTACAATAATGGCGGGCTCGATATCGACGGCTGCGAAAACGTCCTCATTGAAAACTGTGATATTAGCGCCGGGGATGATGCGATCTGCTTGAAGAGTTCGAAAAAAACCTGCCGGAACATTGTCGTGCGCGGATGTCGGCCGGACAGCAACACGGCCGCGCTCAAGTTCGGCACGTCATCCCGGGGCGGATTCATCGATGTCCGCGTCACCAACTGCTATTTTCATGACTGTCCCATGGGCGCCATCAAGCTGCTATCGGTTGACGGCGGACGTCTGGAGAATGTCGATATTTCCAGAGTTGCTATGGAAGATGTAGGCAATCCGATCTTCCTTCGCCTGGGCGGTCGTGGCAAAACCTATGGCGAGGGCGCCGCGACGGTCGGTACGCTGAAGAACATACGAATTTGCGATGTGGTTGCGAAGTTGACGATAGAGGATCGAGCGAAGACGGTCGAGGCGGAAGGGGCTCGAACACACAATTTTTCAATAAAGGAAATGCATCTGGCGGACGAATCGGTTATTGGTATTGGTGCTTAAATCAAGATCAATCGCCAACCCATCAGCGCCAGATGCACCTTA
>NZ_SJPV01000048.1 GCF_007860135.1 Novipirellula artificiosorum | reverse complement strand
GCTGTGTTGGTGATAGTCCAGTCCGACGTGATAGGTTATTTTCGACATTGCTCGTTGCTCCGAGTGAAATCAGGGGAAGTTAGATATCACTTGGTTTTACTCTGCAGCGAGCATTTCATCCCCATCTACCAAAGTCGTCACTTGTTGTTCACGCGATGCTAAGTGGTAACGCGGCCGTCTAGCCGAGGGTGGCTAGAAACGCGGGAACTTCCACGGTTGCTTTCCCGCGAATCGATTGATCAAACGCACCCGAGCTGGGTGTGGCCTCGAGGTTGATTTCCACCCGTCGGCAGTTTGGACGGGTCCACTGCACGATTGCCGCAGCCGGGTAGACGACCGCGGAGGTGCCAATCGACAAGAACAGATCGGCCTGGCTTGCGGCTGCTTCGATTTGCTCGAGTCCGAGAGGCATTTCTCCAAACCACACAACATGGGGACGAAGGCGACCGAATGCAGCGGAGCGTTTGGGGTGGGGCGTCGAGACATCAAGATCGCCGGTCCAATCAAACCGTTCGTCGGTATCGAGGCAGCGAACTTTCAGGAGTTCGCCGTGCATGGCGATGAGGTTCTGGCTGCCGGCGCGTTGATGCAAGTTGTCGATGTTTTGTGTGACGAGCAGGAAATCGTCATCGTGTTCTCGTTCCAACTTGGCTAAGGCAAGATGCGCAGCGTTGGGTTGGATCGAGGGACTCTGCAAACTTCGACGTCGCTGGTTGTAGAAGTCGTGTACCAGCGCTGGATTGGAAACGAATGCTTCGGGTGTCGCGACCTCTTCGAAGCGGTGGCCTTCCCACAATCCACTGGCATCCCGAAACGTTGGCACGCCCGATTCGGCCGAGATCCCCGCGCCGGTCAAGACTAAGATTTTCATACGGCTTGCCATCCCCAAGGTCAGCTTTCAGTGGATTTGCGAAGTTTTTCGAGCGGGACATAGTAACGCACATAGCGTCCGCCATCACTAAACCGTTCGCCCTTTGGGTTTTCGACCAGCACGGTCGCTCGCCGCGTGATCCGGTTGACGCGCCCTTGCAAGACATGACCCTCGTGGACAAACCGCACGGGGTCGCCGACCCGGATGTTGAACTTTCGAACGGCTCGTTCGCGTTGAGTGATCAAATCATGTCGAAAATCGTGGTGATCGAAATGGCGACGTGCAATCGACTGAAAGCGAGCTTCGCTGCAATTGCCGTCATTCCAAACCAGCATTTCCACCAGGTGTGTGAATTCGTGTTCGGCCACTCGCTGCATCGCTTGCAGGCGATCCTGGCAGCGGCGCCCGGTGACTTCGACGTTTCGATCGACATCTTCGAAGGTCTGGAACAACAAGGTGGAGGAGAGGATCAATTCAAATCGACGTTTTCCGTGACGCGATCCTTCGGGGTAGTGTGTCACCAATTTTCCGGCCACACGTGTCATTCGCGATGAGAAACCGAACGAGAGGCCTTCGGCGTGGGCGGCGGGCAAAATCAGCCCGCCAAAGAACCGCTCGTCAATCATCTGAACCATCCGGACCAAATCGTCTCGGCCGACTTTGGTGAAGTTCGGCCGATCGATTGATCGGCTAAGCGAAAGCGTCTGTTGGTGAATTTCGTCTTGCCACTGGGCGATCTGTGTCGGCGTGTACCGCCGCGAAGCGACCTGCTGGGCCAACTGTTTCAGCAGCACTGGATCGCGAGCCTTCACGGGCGATTGACCCGTCCGATCTCGCACCTTCTCCGATGCTCTCGAGCGGGGCGGTCGTTGAGGGAATCGGGGCATGGGTCGGACGACAAGCCAAAAGGAAACATCGAGACGGAACCGAAAGCAGAAGACCGGGTCACGCCGAGCAAACAGCGATCGGGTGTCGGTAAGCCGGCATCATACCCCCAGGTCCTTCGGTCTGCCCAGCAAGCTAGTGGACTGTCAGCACTAAATTCACTACGTCCCAACTCGCAGTTTTAAACCTGACGGTCCAATCGCTCAATGAACGGGGGCAAACGGAGAAACTCACCCTTTTGGACCAACCCCTCCCGTCGCCACACAGTTTCATCAACATTAACCGGCGGTTTTCGCCGATTTTGCTCGAATTCTTTGCTCCCGTCCCCGGGATTCATTTGACGATTGCGTCCCTTGTCGGTGATAATGAAGGGGACCGAATCTCATCTACTGATGCGCCCAATGAAGGTGCATTTCCCCCTAGCACGAGTCCATTCGCTATGACACTTCGCACAGCGACCGTCGCGGAAACCCACAGCCATCGACGCCACGCCCTGATCGTGCTGTTTCTGTTCTTGATTGCCGTCGTGATGATGTCATTTTGCTTGCCCTCTCAAAGCCAAGGGCCGGCCAAGGTCAAGGTGATCCCGATGAATCCCAAGTTTGAGGATGATGCGATCGTCAAGAAGATGGACCGGGCGGCGGGCCAACTCGCATCGTTTCGTGGAAAACCGTCGGATTTCCCTGATTATACGTATGCGAAGGTTTTTTTCACTCAGTATTTGCCAACCAAGATCACCCAGCCCGATGCTTACGGCGAAGTTTCCGAATTGGTCCAAGACTCGATGAGCTATCTGACTCGTGCTCAACGGGGGGGAAACCCATCGGCACCCGAGATTCTGACCTGGTTGGCCCGCAGCATGAAAGGCATCGCCGTGGGGAACTACTCCACGATCGCTCGCGTCAACGCCACGCTTGCGCTGGGACGGCTTGATTCGAAGCCTGCCGACCAGGTCAAGCAGACGCCCCCGGTTCCCGTCAATACGTTGTCGATTTTGATGGGGCTTTACGAGGACGAACAGAACGCCGAGGGCATTCGGGCGGCGGCGCTCCAGGGCATTCGTCGCTATGTCACTTATGCATTCCCCCTGGTAACGGCCGACGATCGCACCAAATTGACCAAGTTGATGAACGACTTGCTCGATGCCCCGACGCCCGACGATCGGTCGGCCAAGGCGCACGCGTTTTTACAGCGATACGCAGTCGATGTCCTTGATTACCTGGATACAGCAAATCGACCCCAATTGGCAAAAACCTTGGTCAGCATCAGTGCGGATCCCAATCGAGATGACCTGATTGCACTCTATTCTGCGGCGAAAGTTGGCGGGATGACGACCGATTTGAAGGGCCAAGTCGATGCACCCCAAAAGGTGCTCGAAAGTTGGTCGGTGCGAGCTTGGCAGGCGTTTCGAAATGAAGTGAAGCACTTGGAGTCGCTTGAGTTGCCGACGCCGGCGGCCGGGCAGCCTGGCAAGCCGGAGACGCAGCTCGACATCCAAAAACCGAAAGCGGTGCGCGGTCGACCTGGTATGGGAAGCGGTGGATACGGCAGCGGCATGGAGGATGACTATGGCGCTGACTATGGCAGCAGCGATATGGAGGGCTACGAAGATGAAATGGGCAGCGGCATGGAGGACATGATGGATGGCGGTTACGGAGAAGGCGGGTACGGCGGGTACGGTGGCAGCGGTGGATATGGAGGAATGGCAACGAAGGCGCCGCCGCAAACGCCCGAGGTCGTCGCTTCGCGAAAGCGGTTGAACTGGATCATGCAGCAGCTGCATCTCGGCGTCAGCGGCAACCCCACCCCTGGGTCGCCCGAAAAGACCGATAATCTTGGTGGTTTGATGGGTTCGTTGCCTGCCGAGAGCCAAGGGGCTTTGACCGATTGGCTGGACGAAATGGAGCCCGTCATGACGGAGTTGAACAACTTGACCTACTCGGAAAAGAAAGCGTTCGCCAAGGCGCTCCAAGAGCAGGTCGAGGTTCTGCGTGAAATTGCCGGTCCTGCGGCCAAGGCGATCGAAAGGCAGGAATTAGCTGCCATGGGCGTTGATCTTCTCGCCGTTGCTGCGGCAGAGGAAGAGGACGAGGCTGAGTCGGTTGCACCCGCGGCGGCTGTGGAAGCGCCTGCGGATTTGGGGATTCCTGCTGTCAATTAGCCCGTTCAGGGCGGGGCAATAAGAAAAGCCAATGATATGTTGCTGTTATTGGCTTGCGATTGAGCCGTCGATGGCCACCGTCTCGCTAAAATCATAGGGGTGGAACAGTCGGCCGATCTGTTTGGCCAGCATGCCCAGGTAAAGTTTGCGGAAACGGGTTTCCGTCGTCTCGCTTGTGTATTGCCCCGCTGAGACGGGGAACGTGAACTCGTCCAGGTCTTTGCGGTAAAGAAGATCGCCTGTTTCCGCGTCGAGCAGCATCACGGTTGCATCGGCACGGCCTCGGTAGAGCGTCGCACCATCGCGAAGCCGCAGATTTCTCAGTTCGATCCCGAGGACCTTTTCTGCCTTGACCCCTTTTCCAATCGTGGCAAAGTCGACGGTATCCCAGCCATGGCTGTCTCGCCAGTCTGCGATTTCATCTTCCCGTACCAGTCGGACGTCATCGATTTCATCGAGCAGAATGTCGCCGACATAACGGCTCAAGAGCCTCGCGGAGATGTTGTCCGAGTACTCGCTGTTGTCCGCCAGCGTGACAATCGCCAGTCGGCAATCTTCCAGATCCTCGGCATCTTTGTAGTCCGCGGGGACCTTGTCGGCACCCACCGCATGCACGAGGTTGGAAACGAGCCCTAAGCAGCCGGTTTGCGTCACCAAAGCAATGGCTATCAGCAGTACGCCGAGCACGGTTGTCGTATTGATTAAGTTGGTTTTTGTCATCGCGAATCCTTTCGCACAGCGTGTCGACGTCAATTTTGCCATCAATGAACCTGCGTCATAGGCTTTTTGCTGCTGCGGTGCCAAGTCTGATTCTGCTGCTTCTACCACTCCTCGAGAGTGGCCTGGTGAGAATGCTGTGGATAAGTGCAAGGAGCAAACCGAAAACAATCTCGCTCCCTTCTCTTTCGAACAGCTGAGGTCGTGCAGTTTAGCAACATGCAAACAGAGGTATCTGTATCAAAACAAGTCGCGCTGATGGATTCTGGCTCCCTTCTCCCCCGCCTTTTGGAGGTCGTGCAGTTTTTAAGTTGTGACTGCTGAAGTGTTTAGGTATCCAACCACGTAAGCATTCGCGGAAGTTGTGGTGAGAGCGAGTTGATCTGGCGGTGAGTGGCGGGATTCTCTATTTGGGGGTGCATGAGTGCTTCGATTTTAGAATCTCAGTCGGTTGATGAACGTCTAAGGTCACTGACGACCTTGGTCGAGGAGCTGATGCAGGAAGTTAGCGACCTGCGATCAGAAAACGCGGATCTGCGACAGCAGGTCCGCGAGTTGCG
>NZ_SJPV01000047.1 GCF_007860135.1 Novipirellula artificiosorum | reverse complement strand
AGTTGGTCGGGGGGCCGCTGCAATGCATCGCTATTTATGGGTCACTGTATTCGTTTTGAATCCGCTGCTCACACTGTGTTGGCTTCCTACGAGTGCCTCGGAGCCCGGCGGCGGTGTGCTCCGCATCGGCCATTGGCTCGAGCCAGATCAAGGTCCCGAAATCTTGCTGGTTCAAGGACTCGAGAGCACCTCGAGCGAAGCGATTCAGCCAGCCGATGCCTCGGGCGTCTCAAGTCGGTCGCTGAGCAGCACGACCGGATCGCTCGACCTCGGTGCGAAATTGGATCTGTTCGAGAGCCAGAAACCCGACATCGCAACGTTGAAGACCACCAGCCTCAACACACCGGCTGAGGTGGAAGCGGTGGAGCGGGTGACCGGGCCGCTGGAAACCGGAGTCGTGGAAACAGCCCCGTTGAGTCTTGTTTCCGCCAGCACGTTCAGTTTGGTCAATAACCCCGACGTGGCCGAAGCGATCATCGAAACCAGTTCCGCTCCCTCGGTGCGCGCTCGACGACGAAGTCCAATTTCGCTCGAACCCCGAATCCGTGGCTACGTCAATGGTCAAATCTACACCCTGTTTGACGGTGCCTACATTGGCCCGGTCCGCAATGACTTGGACGGCGTGCTCAGCAAAGTGGACCAATCGCTGATCGCCAGCGCGCAAGTCATCAGCGGGCCCTATGGTCTACGCTACGGCAGTGGTTTTTCGTTCCTGAACATCGATTCCGCGCCAACGCCCCGCTACGAAGATGGGCGTGAGCATCATTTGCGACTTGGCACCCACGTCCGAACCAACGGTGGCCAAACCTACAATACCGCTACCCTGCTCGGGGGCGGCGAAAAAGGTGGCTACTATGCGAATGTGGGCTATCGAAAAGGCAGTGACTACGAGGCAGGCGATGGCTTGGATATCCCCTCCAGCTACGAGGCGTTCAATCTGTTCTCGGCGATCGGGCGAGACATTGATGACGCCACACGCTGGGAAACCAAATTTAGCTTTATGGATCAAGGCGAAACCGAATATGCGGCGCAGTTCTTTGACGTCGACGCCCTGAACCACTATGGCATCAGCCATAGCATCATCCACCGAGACGAAATGACCGGTTTCGGCTATCAAATTGACGGTTGGTATTCCGAGACCCAGTTTGATGGCGATACGGACCACGTTGGAAAACGGAAAGCGGATTTCCCCGTGTTGCAACGCGTGGACACGGCACTGGCAGCCACAACGGCAACCCCACTCGACGATGACGCGGAATTCTACGGCAATGTCGATGGGAGCATTCGCTTGGCCGGTGTACGTGGCGGATTCAAACAAGAGTACGACGAAACGACATCGATCGCTGCCGGAGCCGACTTTCGCTATGTGCGTCAACGTATCGTTGAAGGGTATGATCTCAGCCAGTTCGATATTCCCGATCCCACGTTCGACACCGGGTTGCCCGTTGCCGAGATCTTCGATCCAGGACTCTACACGGAGTTTTCTTACGGTGTGACACGTCGCTGGAACATCGCGGGTGGTTCTCGTATCGCATTTGCGTCGACTCAAGCCGATGGCAGCACGTTGTCGGAACGATCGAACTTTAAGGATCCTGCGACCGGCGAAGTGAATCAGGATTTAAGCGTTTCGGACATGCTGTTGTCCTTCTACCTGACCAACGACTACGAATTGAATAGCGTGTGGCAAACTCGTTTTGGCTTCGGCTACGCGGAACGGTTGCCCGATTTGACCGACCGCTACAGCGACGGGCTGTTTCTGGCGACGATCCAAAGCGGTTTTAGCCGTGTGATCGGAACGCCAGATCTAAAGAAAGAGCGCAACTGGCAAATCGACGCCCGACTTGATGGCGAATACGAAAACGTTCGCGGTCGCTTTAGCGCCTTTCACGCATGGATCCATGACTACATTACCTATGCTGCCAACCCGGTCACGGATCCACTCGGCGCACGCTTGCTGAAGACGCTCAACACCGATTACGCCACGTTGGCCGGTTTTGAAGGCTACGGAGAAGTCGATTTGCTGACGGGATTCCAAGCCTTTGGCAGTTTGGCCTATCTCGACGGGCGCGACCGTGAAATCCACCAGCCCCTTTCCGGAATCTCTCCGTTGGAGGCTCGATTAGGCGTTCGTCTGACCGATTCCGGTCCCGAGAACGCGTATGGTTTAGAGTGGGGATGGCGCATCGTTGACAACCAAGATCGGCTTGGGACGCTTCGGCCGGTACCGGCATCGGGTTCCACGGTCCCGATTCCCTTAGAGACCGACACTCCTGGGTTCGCGACCTCGTACTTACGCGGTTACCTGCGCCCTCGCGACCATGTCAACATCACCGCAGGCATCGAGAATCTGTTCGATCGAAACTACTACGAACATCTGAATTTGAGGTTACCCGCCGATCCGGCCAACGACTTCGCCCAGACCATCGTTCTGTCGCCGGGCATCACCCCGTACATCGGCGTCGAAGTCGAATACTAGCCGAGATGATTCGTTGGAGTGGTAGGCTTTAGCCGATTGCGTTCTGGATCCTTGCTGAATCGGCTAAAGCCTACGACTCCAACGTGCGCAGTCTGTTTTTCACTCGACCGCTTTCTTGGCTAGCTGCCCCACGCGATCATCTTGAGCGCTGCAAACGCTGAACCAAGACGATGATCGTGGTGGGGGACTCGCGTGGCATCTGAATTTCTCCGACATGAAGTAAGTCGTTTGAGAAAAGAATTTTTGCTTTTTTCGCAACTTCTTCACTCACAGCACGAGAACAGTACCATGACTGACGCGGTGAACAGACCGCGAGATTTGTCCACTTTCCCGTTTCCACACAAGGAGAACAAAAATGGCTGCTTACATCAAATTCGATGGCGTTGATGGCGAATGCCAGGACAAAGACCACAAAAAATGGAGTGATCTGCTGTCGTTTAGCCAGGGGATCCACAAGCCTGGCGGGAGTGCCACCGGTGCCACACGTCGTCGCGGCGACACGATCTTGGAAGACCTCCAGTGTGTCAAGGAACTGGACAAGTCCAGCCCGAAAATTGCCGAAGCGGTATGCAAGGGTAAAGTTTTCCCGAAGGTCGAGATCGATCTCACCGCATCCTACACCGATGCCGGTCGAGTGACCTACTATCGCTACGAACTGAAGAACGTCTCGGTGACGAGTTACCAGATCGGCGGTGCTGGTCAGGCCGACGACGTCCCAACCGAGAACTTCTCGTTGAACTTCGAGGAAATTAAGGTGACCTACACTGAAAACGACAGTGCCGGGAAGAGGAAAGGCAACGTCGAGTACAGCTGGAAGGTCGAGGAAGGAGAGTAGCCCTTTCCGCGTGATGGGGCCACGATGTGAGGCGGGGCGAAGCCAGGCTGGGATGAGGCCAAGCCTAGTCCCGGCACAGCGGTTCGACAGCGGTTGTTGCAGCGTTTAGAATGGGGAGCGAGTTCTTTCTTGGGGCGGGAGGCTGCTCCCCTCATTTTCTCGAACGCCTACTGAGTGAAACGATGTCGAAGTGCCAATGGACCCCGTTTGTGATTGCCAGCATGCTGTTTGCAGTCATATTGTCGCCTGTCGTGGCCCAGGACACCAGCGACAAGCAAACATCGGAGGCGGAAGAATCGCTTCTTGGTACTTGGACGATCGAAAGCGGACCAAAGAATTGGATCCCGAAACTCGAGGTGACGCGTGTTGACGATCAGCTCGAGTTTCAGTTCTGGGGAAAAGGGTCTGAGGACAACGAACCGTTCGGCCCGGCGCAGTCGCTGCATCTTCTCTCTCTGTATGGAGAAGTGCAAACCCAGGAAGCGATCGCCTTTTCGTCTTTCAAACACAAGAATGGCGTCATCCATTTCATCGCCGCCATCGAAGAGGGGCTGTTGGTTTTGCAGAGCGTGAAGATTGTGGAAAGCTCGGCAGGCCCTTCGAATCAGTTCTTTATTAGTACCTACACCAAATCGAGCGCACCGAAACAGCCGAATCCCGAGACAACCAAATCAACGGCTGAAGATGCTGACGAAAAGATGGCGGCTGCCGATGATGCAGCGTCAGAATCCAAAACGGGTCAGTCCGATGCGAAGCCATCTGGCAAACGAGGCACGATCAGCGGACGCATTGAAACCGCCAGTACGATGCGAGGCACTCTGACGCTCGATCCGTTGCCGGAGGAACTCCAACCTGCCAACGAAATCGAAGTCGGATCGGCGAGTCCGCAGTTTCGGTTTACGAATGTCCCCGATGGCCAATACTCTCTCTCCTTCCGAGGAACCATCAACGGCATCACCAAGAACCTTGCCTGGAAGTCACTAAAAGTAGACGTAACAGGAAAACAAACGCCGGCCACGCTTTTGCTGCGAGCAGCCGAAGCAAACTGAACTGGTTTAGCCATCACGAAGCATTTTGCAACGAATATCGTCTTGGCCATAGCAGATCAGCAGCTTCGCATGCGGCGAAGCGGATTCGCAGTACAAACGCTCGACCGCCGCAATCTGGCTCGGCCAACTATAAACAAAGTAAACGTCGGCCTTGATGATTCGTTGTAAATAGTCGTCGCATTCGATGCGAGCCTCTAAATCAAATCGGTTCAGTAGTTTCCGCGATGCGTCCGCGAGTTCTGGGGAAAGCTCGATTCCGATCGCGTCAAAACCAAGGAGATTGGCCAATCCGGTGGCCAGCCCGAAGCCGCTACCCCATTCGCAGAACCTTCCTCGAGGCAATGCGTCTAACTTGCTCCACAACATTTCGTAATTGCTAGGAACGAAGTCGAAAACGTTGACCGTATCAAAGCGATCGCGGCCAGCGTCTAAGAATTGCCGAGCGAGCGATGTGAGTTCGCGTCCCGTACCAGCTAGTTCCACTTCACGGAGCAGTCCGTCTTCTGCGTTCGGTTGATTGGATGGCGACAACATGACGAATTGGCTCCTTGGGTCGGCAAACGTATCGATTCCGATTTGACCTGCATGCTTTGTAACCTACGCTTCAGCAACCACTGTCAAGTGTAGAGTGGTGTTTAGTGATCAACAATCCAGTCGGAGCAGCGTGGTGATTTCCAGTATTCGAACTCAAATCGGTGGTGTTTTCCTCACAATTCTTCTAACCGGTCCTACGGCGTCGGCGGGCATTCACTGCCAGCGCTGCCGCGACACCGGAATGTGCGAAGAGATGGTGGCGGTGACGGTGACCGAAATGAAGACGGTTGAAGAAACTTGTTATCGCGACGAACAGCAGGTAAAAACGGTCTTGGTCCCCAAAGTGATCCAAGTTGAAAAGCAAGTTCCTTACGAATATACCGCTTGGGTTCGCGTCAAGAAGGAAGACCCGCAAGAATTGGAGATCAAGACGCCCAAGTTTCGCTGGGTCGATCAAAAATACACAATCACCGTTCCTGGCAAAGACACCGTTACGAAGATCCGCAAGCGGACCGAAATGGTTCCGACGATCGAAATGTGTACCGTTACCGAGGACCACGGCTACTTTGAAACCAAAATGGTAGCCACCAAAACGTGTGGTGGATGTCTTTGCACGGAAAAGAAGGTTTGGTGCCCTTGCCCCGTTGAAGTCTTGAAGGAAAAGACGGTGATGAAACCGGTCACGATCGAAGAACCGTATACGTGCGAAGTCGATATCTGCGTACCGATTGAAAAGACACGCCGAGTGAAAGAGTATTTCACGAAGACGGAAAAGAAGGTCGTCAAGAATCCTTACACGACGCTTGAACCGCGCAAGCGAACGAAGATGGTCACGGCGTTCGTTCCTGAGACGGTTCACGAAGAAAAAACGGAAATCTGCACCATCAAGGTGCCCTACACCGTGTTTCGTGAAGTCCCCTGCCAAGTGACTCGGATGGTTCCCAAGCAACAAGCTTGTTCGTGCCAATCCCACTAACCCAGATTCTTCGTTGGAGTGGTAGGCTTTAGCCGATTGCGTGCTGGATGCTTGCTGAATCGGCTAAAGCCTACCACTCCAACGTGCGCAGTCTGTTTTTGACTCAATCGATGGAAGCTGACTGCATACAAAGGGTTACGGGGAATAGGTTTGGACCGATGAATAATCCGGCTTAGCATCGCGGGATCAATAACGAACGTAGATGGGGATGAAATGCTCGCTGCAGAGTAAAACCAAGTGATATCTAACTTCCCCTGATTTCACTCGGAGCAACGAGCAATGTCGAAAATAACCTATCACGTCGGACTGGACTATCACCAACACAGC
>NZ_SJPV01000046.1 GCF_007860135.1 Novipirellula artificiosorum | reverse complement strand
GGCAGCCTTGCTGTCACCAACAACCAACCATTCCACAGACCCAATTCCACTTCAATGCCCGACCAGGGGCACTCTCGGTGTTTCTTAAATTTCGCCGCCGGTGGTACAGGAATTGGGGACTAGCTCATAATGAGCTGTCGAAACTTCGGATCGATATTCCTTGCGAATTCAGACTTGATCGTGATGTATTCGTCTTTTCCGTAAACAGTCCCATCCGTGTTTACGAATCTTCTTTCATGGAGAGTGTGTGCGAACCACATGAACGATGACCGAAGATATTGAAGCTGAGGATGCCGATCCCAGTCGAATGTCTCAGGGAAATAGACCAGTACGCCGGTGCCTTGCTTCGCATTGTCTCTTATTAACCGTGAACGAAGTTCTTTCTCTGGAATCAGCGTTTCTACACTGTGTTTTCCTTTGTTTCCTTTGTTGACTGATGGAGATTCACCATCATATGAGGAGGAGGAGGAAGTTGAAGAAGATGAAAGTGAAGTTGAAGTTGATGGTAATGGTGATAAAGACAATTGATTGTTTGTGTTAGAAAGTTTTGTTTTCTTTCGACCGTTCGCTGACTGTGGATTCCGTTTAGGCTCAGTGGCTCTTGCTGGGAAAACAGACCAACAACTTTTCAAGCCAAGTTCAGAGTCAAACCGGTCATTCGTGACCAGATAGTTGTTTGACAGACTGTACGCAAGGACCACATCTTCGTCCTCTGGGTGAAACGTTCTCCAGAACTTTGCGACACAAAAAATAGCGAGGCCAGTGTCAACGACCACAAACCCACGGCGATGCCACTCTGACTTCGAGAAGAATCCAGCTGTTGTCGCTGCACGTGCTGAGATAAAATGAGGGCGACAGGTCCGAAACTCTGTCCCGGAATCGTTGAAGACGCTTCCCACGGTCCTCAGATCTCTTGCGATAATATCGGTCATCAATCCAGTATCCTGTTTATCAGAGTCAGTGAACTTTCTGAGCATTGCCAGCTTCCTTAGAAGTTTCCGAAAGTGCGACCACTTTGGAGGCTTCGGCAATCACATAAGTGTTTAGGACATCTGTGATTTTTGCGGTGACCTTGCCATACATCTTTCGGTCGAGTTTCAGGCCGAAAGTTTTGAGCTGTCTTGCGATTTAGTCCGAACATGTGTGGTGTGTTGAAGATCAAGATCGCTTCCCGCACTCGACGGCGAAATAGTAATGTTCGCTGGGGTCGCGTTTGCTGCACACTCTCTCCGCAAGGTCTGATGGCAGTTTCCGCCGTAATCGGCGAATTGCCTGTCGGAATGAGTCAGAGTCCCAATAGTCGTCTTTACCGATTCGTTGGGCAATCGTGTCATGGTGCAGTGCGACTCCTTTCGCACGAACGAGGGTATTGAATATCCCGAAGCAGTACGTTTTCCTTCCAAGATTCGTCGTCTTGCCACACCAGTACACGAGCCCGGTCGTTTCGTCACAGCTAGGCAACTCAAGTTGTTGATTCTTCAGGCGATGTGAATACCTCCACAATTCAATACCGATGCGGACATGTTGTGCTTTCACAACAGTCGAATCATCTGTTGCCGCCGCAAATTGCGACCAACGCTCAACGGAATGCCATGCTGCTGGCACACCGCCTTCAAACAGCCACGGCTCCTGCTGGAGCAGTTCAACATGAGTTTGATCCCAAACTTTGCGTGCATCCTTGCTGATGCTGCGAGCGAAGTCAGCGGCATCAAGCGCGCGGGGAATTGAGCTGGACGGCAACGATGTGCGCACTGGCGCACTCGAAAATTGAGACATAGCGAAAGCAGCAGACACGAAAGAGTTCGGGATGCTCCCGAGCCGTGGCTCTGCTGTCCGCATTCCAGCGTCAGCCGTCTGTTAGAGGCAGGTGGAACGCCCTCTTTTTATACCGCGCTCTAACTTCGCGGTTGGAGCATGAAAGCTCAGCCACACATCGACCCCTGTCTTCCGCAACAGGCCTTTTCGTTCAACGACCTGTCAGCCTCGTGGTAGCGTCCGGCAAGATGTGTTTGCCTTCCTTCCGAGTAACCCTGACAGGTTTCGCGTCATTATATCGCTCATGAATCCTTCTTCAAGACATGATTTACGGCATCGTTGTTCAGGACCTGTAAAAAAAATCATGGAAAAACGTTTTGTGCGTCACAGCTCACGTCACAGGAGCACTGTCAAATTCTGTTCAACAAGTTTGAAACGTACTGACATGCGGACTTCTGGCGGCACTGAGATCAAGACGAACTGGTGCAATGCAGATGCCGCTAAACCCAACAACCAAGGAGACTACTGATGACCATCGATTGCAGTGTTACTTTGTACGCATTTGGCTCGGCTCATGATGTCGCAGCTATCGTAAAGATGTTTGACTCCATTCGTGGAAACTCGCTTCATGGCGAGTCCGCAGTTGGTGAAGTTGATGCAGGCAACCCAACTAAAGATGTTGGAGCGGAATCGGATAGCCCGCAGGAAGAGCTAGTTTGGATCGACTTTTCTCCTCGTATGTTGCCGACGGCAGAAGCGATTGAGCTATCACGAAGGTTTCCTGAAGCAAAGCTCTACCTGAATATCTCATATGAGGCACCATGGGACTACGAGCGGTACTGGTTTAAGGACGGGAAACAGTTGCTGCACGACCCGGATATCGCTAATGCTCCAGACGAACCAGATCCCTTTGGCGTCAGTGTGGCACATGAACATCGATTTTGGCGAGAAGGTCACGATGACCAGCATGGCGAAGACCATGACGCGGGTCTGGCAGTGGCAGAAACTCAGATTGATCAATACGTACCTGAAGCTCGGATGTTGATCAATTTGACTCCTGAAGAGGGGGCGTATGGCTGCATTGTCCCGGTGAACTGGTTCATTGAATTTCTGAAATTGAACGAGGGCCAATCGATCAGAAAAGAGAGCTTTGCGTGGTTCTATGGAGCGCCGCACGACTCGGAGGAGTGCATATACACCGCGTCTGTCAAAGAAGGTGTCTTGGAAGTTCAGGTGGAAGTCGGTCCAGAAGCGCTTGTCAGGCGTGCTCGGTTTCCGCTGGCATTCTTCCAAGGCCGCGAGTCGCAAGCTGGTCAGCAGGGAGGGGCGAAATGAAGATTGCACAGCCACTGAAGTGGTGGGGAGGTAAATCGTACCTCGCCAAAAAGATCATCGACCTGATGCCTCGCCATCTGCACTATGTAGAACCCTATGGGGGCGGTCTTGCCGTGCTCCTGAACAAAGACCCGTTTGACCCACGTCATCAGTGGGGTGAGAAGAGGCATGAAAGTGGAGTTTCAGAAGTCGTCAACGATTTACTTTCTGCACTGCAGAACTTTTGGCAGGTGCTTCAAGACGAGCGTGCATTCATGCGATTTCGCCGAACGGTAGATGCTACACCGTTTTCTGAACGCCAATTTGAAGCAGCGCGAAAACACGCCCCACAAGCCAAACTGGATGTGGCGGCAGCGGTCAAGTTATTCATTCGATGCCGCCAGAGCCGCTGTGGTGCCTTCAATGACTTCGCGACATTAAGCCGCAATCGAACGCGACGAATGATGAATGAGCAGGTATCTGCGTGGCAGCGTACGGTAGACGGTCTCCCTGAAGTCCATTCCCGACTGAAGCGAGTTGTCATCCTATGCAGGGACGCTCTTGATGTTATACGGCAGCAGGACGGTGAAAAAACTCTGTTTTACCTTGATCCTCCGTATCTTCATCGCACTCGCGCAACTACTGGCGAGTATGCCCACGAATTGACGGAGTACGATCATCGCTCATTGCTTGAAGCAATCACGGATTGCAAGGGAGCTGTCATGCTGAGCGGGTACACAAACAATCTTTATGAGATCGCGTTGAAGGATTGGAATCGACATGACTTCGAGATTGACAACAAGGCGGCTGGTGGAAAAACAAAACGCATCATGACCGAGTCCGTTTGGTGCAATTTTTAGATGTTGTTGTGCCTGAGTTTCGGGCGGTGGATCTTTCCCCTCTAACTAACGGCTGTTCCGTAAGGAACGGTTTCCATGGGGTTTCTGCCACCGTCCGAGACCGGCTTTCAGATTAGTGGCGGACTCACTACTGAGTCCGCCACTTTTCTGACTGCTCTGCCGTTTGCGCATCATGACTGAATCTGTCTGATGCAATTTCTAGCTGAACTTTTTCTACAGACATGGGAGTAAAATCTGATGCTTATCGACTGCATGAGCGTGATTCGCGCGACTGGCCCCGACCGTGACATATCGAGAATCAACCACCTTTTGGATTCCAACGCTCATCAACGAGGCGGTGACGAAGTGACGTACTTTATGAACATCGTCGATAAGTTTCTCGAAGCCAGCATGGGATTGCGATGGCGTTCCGAAGAGACCGAAGACGACATCATCTGGGCGGGTTCTTTGGACTGGGAGCCACCAACAGAATTCGTCAAGGAAATGTCAGGTCGTTTTCCCGAAGTCACGTTCCAGATGACGTTCACCAATAAACATGCAGACAGTTCTGGGACGTATGAATTCAAATCTGGGGAAAGTAGGTTGCTCCATGAACGTGACGAAGGATTCGAGTATTGTGGTCCCGGCACATCGCCAGTCGATCATTATCGGCTCTCTCTGTCGTTCCATGATAATTGTGAGAAGAATCTGGTGATGGGTGTCCTTTATGAAGAACGCCTTGTTGTCTCCGACGATGATTATTACGTCTCACCGCATCCGTCCGCCGAAGTGCTCGCGTGGTGCGCAGTGCGTTTTCCAAACATCGACGTTCGTGTTGATTGGTGGCTTCCATATCGAAGGAGGGCAGACGATCAGCCCAACGGGAAAGTTCATGAGGGCCGGAACGGGGGTTGGAGCCCATGCTCTCATGACGACGACGAATTGGTGGCTTCAACGACGAAGGAGAGAACGATGGGATTGGAGCTGGCGATTGCGTGCATTCCTCAGGCGAGAATGAACGCAGACCGCATCCAGCGGCTACACGATCTAGTTGACAATCTGGATGATGGAGAACTCGAATTCGAGGAGGTCTGCTTGCAATGGGAAGACTACACGACTGATGAAGTGCGAAGTAGCCTCCACAAAAAAGTTGATCTGATCGCAGTTGCTGAGGATCACAGGCGCGATGTGAACCAACTTTCGTTTCCCGAGTTGCCATTCACAATTCTGGCTGCCGGTGGGTACACATCGAGCGGCCCACCATCGGATCTCTACGAAGCTTTTTGCATCATCGAAGATTGCGAGCCAATTCGGAAGCAGTTGGCTTGCTGGGCTCAGGAAGACAAATCGCAGCGGTTGGCTGCTAATCCACCCACAGCGAAATGAAGTCTCGCTCGTTGCTCTCGGTGATCAGAGGCTGCACGGGCGAGGTCATGCTAAGCCGATACGCAAACCGTATGTACGACGAAGAGTTGCTTAACTGGAATCGTCACGACTTTGAAATCGACAACAAGACTTCAGTCGGAAAAACCAAACGCATCATGACGGAATCTGTCTGGTGCAATTTTTGATTCGAATCAACTGAAAACGGAAGGACAATTTTACAATGGGAATTTGTTTCAGCAGCAACGTTCTGGCCTTTGGACCAGAAGAAATGATTTTGGACATACGATGGTTGATAGAAACCTGCACCCGGAATGAGGACGGTAAAACCCGAACTTACTTCGGTGAGATCTTCGGGACGGAGACAGACAACACAGTCGGTGATCAATGGCCTAGCGAGGAAGACGGCTGTATTTGGCTCGGAGCTTGCAATCCACCCATGGGATTCCTCCGCGAAATGTCAGCGAGTTTTCCAGATGTGATATTCGAGCTCCGCATAGACGCTGATGACGTGGAATACCTCGATATTTATGAATTTAGACGCGGGGTTTCTGTGCGTCGAATGCACAAGTGGGGTCCGAACGATAGTTCACTCCCTCCAAGCAACTTTGAGGCTGTAATGGAAATGCGACGAAAGCTCTCGCATTGCGTTGTCGAGCATCTCAACGAAGCTACCGATAAGGCTGCACAGGAGGCGATAAGTGACACGCTAAAATTTGGGCCGTACTATGCCAAAACAGTTCTACTTTCGCTCTTTGAAATCTGTGACTACTGGCCTGAATTCATCGCAAAGGAAACGCTCGGGATCGATGCAAAGGGACCGTCCGCAAATAAACTATCGAGGTTTGCATCGCTTGCGTGGTGCGATTTCATAATTCCAATCGCCATGGAATGCGTTACGCTTGAGTTTGATTTCTGACATTTCGAAATCTGTAATCTTGC
>NZ_SJPV01000045.1 GCF_007860135.1 Novipirellula artificiosorum | reverse complement strand
GAATTTAGAATCACAATTGCGGTTGCCCCGGGTTCACAAACATAGAGAGCTGAGTGAAGCCGAGGCCAGAATCTATTACGACAGTTATCATCAAATTGCTGCCGCGTTGCGGGCCGTCGCGACCGATTATAACATCCAGCTCGTGCTTAATTTTAGCAGCGAAGAAATGGATTTGGAGCAAAACGAATCCGTCTTCCGTGGTGTCATGAGGAACGTCGTCTATCACGACAGCACAATTAACATGACCAACACCGTGATGCGGTATTTGGAAGAACAGACGAACACGTCGCAAGATGCAACCATTGTCAACACATCGTCGAACATGAACCGTTGACCCCATTTGCGCAAAGCTCTTGAAGCAATCCGCTTCGCCGCTTCAGTGTGATCAGCGCTGTAAGTTAGCAGATTCAGCGCAGTTTCCTCGTCGGGCAGTCCTCGATTTCGGGAAGTGTGCATCGAAGCAATCCCGCGGACTCGCGTCGGTCGATGAAGCCGGATTCAGTTCGGCACCGTGAAGCCAGATTCGGTAAGTATTGTTTACGTTTCCTTGTCAGCTAGTACGAATGACGAGATTCGCCGGGCGGGAGCCTTCCAATCCGAGAGTCTGCTTGCCCGTATTCGGGATCTATGGTTCCCATCGCCAAGTAGGATTGGGTAGCGATCTCAATCGTAATCGAGGTTAGAATCATCCAGCAGTAAACCGGTGATCACGGCGTAAGATCTCCCGCGTTTACAACGCAGTGATTGGCGCTGCCGTGTTTACCGCAGCTTCGGCCTCTCTCAATGCGATCTGAAGGATACACCACAGAATTGGGCGATCCTGAATCTGCCAGTGAAGCTCCGGTCCAGCGGCAGTATTCAACTGGCGGTTACCGAGCTCCTTCGCCTGGGTGAGCACCTTTCGAGCAGAATAGGCGTTTCCAAGTTTAGCATGCACCATCGACTCAAAGGCGAACGATATTGGCGCTCGCTGGTCAGGTTGTTGAGGCCAGTTTTCTAGTGCCTTTTCGAATTCGCCGGACCGAATATGAACCATGCAACGAGCGAGTTGCGTCCGAAACGACTCGCCGCTGCTCAAGTTCATCAACTCATTAAAGGGTAGATCCTCATTTCTTCCCACGAGGCAGGCAAGCACACCCTGGGTCCGAAACTCTTCATTGTTTTCAGATGCGAGTAAGGGCACGATTCTACCAGTCACTCTAGCGTATTCTTCCCAGTTCTCTTGGTGGGCGCTTACTACTGCCAACGCGCTCCAGTAAAAGCTGATCTCTGGCCGCAGGCGGGCAGCGTCCGCAAAATCACTCGATGCAAACATCCAGTTCGACGTTCGGCAATGGCACAGTCCCCGGCGGTAGTAAAGCAGAGAATTGTCTGGGTTTTGTGTGATCAATCGGTCGTAAAGTGCAATCTGCTCGTTGATGTCAACATTTTGCAAGTCTGCCAGTTCAACGAAGTTAAGGCGACTCGCCGCCAAATGTCTGAGGTTCCAGACTTCTGAGAAGTTGGGACTGGATTTTGGGAGCAGTTCCTCGCAAGCCAAGAACCAATCGCGTGCAGATTGTCGATCGCCAACCGCCTCAAGTGCAAGACAGTGGATATACCACTGACCAATCCATGCGCCGTCGTCGATGGAATAACTCTTGTTCAGCGCCGCCAATGCCTGCTCCGGCTGACCGAGTTTGAGGTGGGACCTTGCGAGCAGCCAGAATGCAAAATTCGTTTTTCTTGGCCGAAGTCGAGCCAAGCGGTTTAGCAGCTCAACCGCTTGCCGATGCGTATCCTGAGTGGTCCCTGAGTCCTTGGTCATCTCCCAAGCGATATTATTTACAAATGTGCAAGCTGATTCGATCGTTTGGAAGGCATCCGAGTCGTCTTCACCAAATTCTTCACGTTGATGTCGAAGCAGTTCTTCGTACAACTGGATTGCGTCACGCTCTCTTCCAGGAATTGCCTGCACGGTCTTTGCTAATTCCATTGTTGAATTCAGCGTCTCTCGATGCAAGCCTCCAAGCAAATGTGTTTGCCTGGTGATTACCTCCGTCAGGATGGCTTCAGCTTCAGAGTACTTGCCAGCTTGCACAAGCGCCTTCGATCTTGATTTCAATTGTGAAATTTGGCCTTCGTGACTTATGACTGCTTCTCGTTTAGTTCCCGCGATTGCGTCAAGCCGGGTCGGCTCCCACGCGTCGAGTTGATCAATAACGTCACTCGTTTGAAAATTCGCGTGAGCGCTGTCGATGTACGTCCGGCTGCGTACAGACGGAGGTATCCGATTGAAAAGTAGATCTCGCTTTTTGCCAAGTGGATGTTGATCATGTGCTCCGTTTACCATGAGTACGGGGATGCTAATATGCGGAGCGTAGTTTGCGGGACTGGTTTCAGGCGTCGGCCCAACAAACAGTCCGCCAGCAAGAAAGACACAAGATTTGAGGCGGTCCTCTAACACGGCTATTCGAGGACCGTGCCCAGCTCCCCAACTAAAGCCCAAGTAGGACAGCGATTCCATGTCAATGTCACCGCGCTTTTCCAGGTAATCAATCGCGCGAAAAATATCTTTTGTGCGGTGAATGTCCGCAGTTGCTCCACTTACATGGTGGTCTTGTCGGCCAAATGTCCCCTGTATTTCAGGCCAACATACTGCTCGACCCGATTTAGCAATCGAAGCAGGTAAACGCCAATCAATGCCACGAGTAGCGTCTGCAAAGCGAAGATGCTGTCTCGTGCCCACTCCTAGAAAATAGACGATTGTTTTGAAGGGTGCAGATCGTCTTGGCGGGAGAAACATATGAAGGGTCATGCGTTCGCCGTCGTATGCCGTATTGATTCTTAGCGTCTCATGAACGAGTCCGTCGATCTCAGCCGTACGACTGACCAGTTCCACATTGAGCGGTAAATCCTTTTCGTAGTCAAATGCGAGAGAAAACTGACTTATCTCTTGTGCGGTTGGCACATACGTTGGAGGTGTGAAATTGGCCTCAGCGTGGACTACGACCTCAGGTAGCTCGTCGTACTTTGCGCATCGAATGCCAAACGTTTCGTCACGCGCGAATGGCGAGTGCGTCTCGATGACCCCGAATGCATAATCGGGTTCGTCCCACGCCCCACCACGCATGCACCGCAGCCCGTCGATGTTTGGCGTCACGCACCACTCTTTCACATTGCCTGCTATGTCGTAAACTTCATACTTCCCTATGCCGTGATTCACGCCGACCTCTTGCGAGCCTTCCCCGGAAAAGTTGGCATAAGGCACGATGTATTTGAAATCCGTGCGGTTGGCGGCGAGGTCCCAGTCTTCAACCGTCAGCAAGCTCTTTTTTGCGTAAGCCGCGTATGCAGCCGCTTCGTACCAACTGACGCCCGCAACCGGATGGTCACTCATCTCGTCCGCGTAGCCTCCCTCGCTCCAAGTTGCCGGTCCCAATTGATCCGTCGAGTCTGTAAATCTTTGAATGCCCTCTTTCCATGAGATTTTTTTTCCGTCGTCGATAAACCCATGCTGCCAAAACTCCTGGCGTTCGTATCCTCCAGCGTCGACAAACTCCTTGAATTGTCGGTTTGTGACTTCAAATTTGTCGACAAAGAAAGGCCGCCGGTCATCGCCTGGCACGACGCGCACGGTCCCCGGCGGCAACTGGCTCGTCGAGTCCAAATTGACACTTGTCGTGCCTCGTGCTTCCAACTCTCTAACTGTTACGAGCGGTGCATGACCCTCTTTCTTGAATTGCCAGAGTAAGGGTCCGCGCGGGATTCGAACTCGCTCCAGAGGTGTTGTTCCGAGATCTGCCCACGTGCTGTTCTCGTCGCGCCAATCTCGTACGAACACTTGGGCACCGCTTGGCTCGCTGGTCACGTTCGCAATGATTGCAGTTTGGTCCCAAAGGTCGAGAAGTGTCGGATCATCAGGCAAGAGCTTCTGCGTGCGCCGCGCAACGCTGTACGCCTCAGCGTACTTTTCTTCCGCCAGCAATTGGCGAATCGCCGGGATCGATTCTTTGTGGGCTCGATCACGCTCGGCAGCAATTTGAGCTGCTTTCTCGCTATCGATATGTGCGAGAAATGACTTGTATAGAACCAGCGAGACAATCCCAATGAAAAAGATCGCGATTATCGAATATGTTACGCCTAGCCTATGACGTCGAATCGATTTCTTGAGCCGGTACGTCTTCGACGGCGGAGAGGCTTCGACCGGTTCGTCGGCGAGGTAATGACTCAGGTCGTCTGCCAGTGCTTTCGCGGAATCGTAGCGACGGGTACGATCTTTCTCGAGAGCCTTCATGACGACCCAGTCAAGGTCACCGCGAATCAGCAACGAAAGTCTGTTGGGCTCCGTCTTTCGTAGCTCACATATAGTCGACAACGTTTCTCCAAGCGTACTGATGCGCGTGCTTGGCTTGGGTGGCTCGACTTCGCGAATGATTCTTCGGACCTCGTCATAACTCACACTATTGAGCCTATCACGGTCGAAGGGTGTAGTACCCGTGAGCAGTTCATAGAGCAGCACGCCTAAAGAATAGACGTCCGTACGAGTATCCACATCCAGGCCACTCATTTCGGCCTGCTCGGGGCTCATGTAAAGTGGCGTACCGACAAGTTGTTCCAATTCGGTGAACAGCGTTCGTTCCGTAAGACGCTGATTAATTGCCTTTGCGACTCCAAAGTCGATTATCTTCACAACTGGTTTTCCATCGTGCAACGAGATAAGTACGTTGCTTGGTTTGATGTCTCGATGAATGATGCCCTTGTAATGCGCGTGATGGACCGCCATGCAAACATCGATAAAGAGGCGAATTCGCTCAGTGGGTGTAAGCTGGTTCTTGTCGCAATAATTCGTTATTGGAACACCGCGAACAAGCTCCATGACAAAGAATGGTCGTCCCGTATCGGTTGATCCGGCGTCCAAAACACGAGCAATGTTCGGATGATCCATCAGTGCGAGGGCTTGCTCCTCAGCTTCAAACCGAGCAATGACCTGCTTTGTGTCCATTCCGGGTTTGATGATCTTCAGTGCCACTTTGCGGCGTACTGGATGTTCTTGCTCGGCCATAAAGACGACGCCCATGCCGCCTTCGCCGATCTCCTGGAGAAGCTTGTATCGCCCAATCTGCGTCCCGGCGCATTCTTGCCTAGAGGGCATTTGCATCGTGGTTTCGGGCCCGCGTAGGAACTGACCAGAATCCCGATGTGCTTGCAGAAGACGCTCTACTCGACTTCGGAGGTCGCCATCGTCCTGACAGGATCCCGCGAGAAAATTTTGCACTTCCTCTTCTGATTCAAGCTCGATTGCTTTTCCGAAAATCTCTCGGGCGCTTCGTTGAACGTCGGGCATCGCACTGTCTCCGGGGTTCTGGGGTTTAAATACTAATGCCCCGTTTATTCGCAGATTGCGCCAATAATTTCTTTTTTTCCTGCACGTGAATTGCGTGGCCGCTCCTGGCAGCCAGCCGCGCCGAATCGTAAGCGACGCTGCTACGTGGCGTCCAAATAGTCGTATAGCCACGCTCGCGCATATGCCCAGTAGCGATCGGCGGTTCGTCGAGCGATCCCTAACGCATCGGCGGCTTCGCCCTGCGTCAAACCCGCAAAGAACCGTAGTTTCACTAATTTAGCACACACCGCATCCTCGTCGGTTAACTGCTCCAATGCCTGATCAAATGCAAGCAGATCCGCGGGGTCAGATGTTACGGCAACCGTGACGGCATCAAGGTTGATCCGCTTCCTGTCTCCACCTCGCTTTAGCCTTCCTTTGTCACGCGCACGATTAATGAGAATCCTTCGCATGGCTTCCGCCGCGGCAGCGAAGAAATGCCCACGACTTTCCCAGGTTTGAATCCGATCGGTGTCGACAAGTCGTATGTAGGCTTCGTGTACTAGCGCCGTGGCTTGCAAGGTCATGTTGCTCTTCTCGGACGCCAGCTTGTACGACGCGAGCCGACGTAGTTCATCATAGACGAGAGGCAGAAGCCGTTCCGACGCAACGGGATCCCCGTGCTCGATCTCGTGGAGTAGGCGCGTTACATCACTCATATTCTGTGGGAATAGCAGCCATCATCGCAAGTTCAGTTATCATTGACATCTCGAGTATAGCGACCGTAATCGGTCGTCGGTGCTCTCTACAGGAATAATTCGCCAAAGTCTGCCGTGAGGACAAACGGATTCGTGACACTGCTGACTGTTCCCCAGCGGGCAGCCGCCAAACTAACTGAAAGAATCATGAGTCAACGGAAGCAGCTAAGAGTGGGGACCTTAGCCCACGTCTTCGCCGAGAGTCTCAAGGTGGCATCAACCTCGAATCAAGAGAGACACACCTTTGGGGATAAGCCATCACTGAAGTGCGGTAGGTGGCGGACACCGAACTGAACTCCGACAACAGTTTCGATGCTCCGGTGGCCGACACCGTAGAAGCAGAACTATCTTTCTGTTCGTATGTTCCCTGATATTCATCGCTCAGGGGAAAATGGTTAGTCCCGCAGCAAGTCGTTTTGACCTCGTGTTTTACCTATCGTCGCTCCTTTCAAGCTCGTTGCGATGTGAATTTTACCCCGACTTTTCGAACGGTGACGACGGATCGTGGCAGTGTGCCTCGCAGTGCGCCCTGCATGGCCCATGGTAGTGTTACACGTGGCAATGGCCATACCTGACGCGAAGTCGTGTGGTTTGCCGAACAACGCGCACTACGTGGACGAACTCAGAACCAAATTTTTTGGAGAATATATTTCTGTTTGACCAGACTTGTCACAGCACCCTCGCACAATGGGATCAGCATTCACATTTCCCTGATCCTTTGAGGAGACACCAACCATGATCCAAGTTGCCAATTTCAATGAATCCGACTACCTCAATGAGCCAGAGTCAACGGACGATCTTTCTGAGCGAATTCCGCGAGACAAATTAATCACTATCCGGTTGACGGAGGACGAGCGGGAGTCGCTCAATATCCGATCTCAGTCCCACCGGATCTCGCTCAACAACTTCGTTCGTGACAAGCTCGGTCTGCCCGCTGACACAGAGCCCAGAGAGCGGAGACGTGGACGCCGTCCGCAATTCCGAAAAGCAAGGTAGCCGTGGGACTGTCGCAGCAGTGGGTCAAGTCCGGATCGCCTGCAGACCGTGCAGGCAATCCGGCTTTCCAACTTGATGCACGTTCTCTATTTTTCAAATCGACTCTTTTTCCCATTTTCCATCGTCGGAATTGGATGCAATGGGGTAGGTAGTGGTAGGGGCGGTGGTTACCCCGAATTCCTTCTCGACTTCTGGCTTTGACGCACAGCGTGGGCGGATGTGAGTGACTCTTTTTGTGGAGGTACTTGCATGTCGTTCGACGAACAGACCCTGATTTCAGCTGAACAGCGACGAAACGAAATCGCCATCCTGTTGGCGTGCAGCTTGGTGCGAATGAATCGACGCTGTGCGCTCGATTGCGACCAATCTGGCGATGATTATTCTTCTTTGGCAATTCCTGCCGATCCGTCCGCCTCTCGGCTTGAGCTTTCGGGCGACTCAGGGCTCACTGTGGTTTAACAGTTAACAAACCCTTCAGTCCGAACCCAAAGAGAGGATTCACACGATGTCGCTGAACATCACTCGCGAAGTCGCCAGGATGCAAAAGCAAACGGCAGCGAAAACTGTTCAAGCGAATCATGCCGCGATGACCAACGTGTCACATCGCGAAATCTTTTCTATGTTCCCTACTGCATGGAAGTGCTGCTCGATGAACTCCAGCAACTAGGCCTCAATCAAGCGACTGCCTAATTTAGAAAAATGAGAAAAACTCGAAAACCCTCAGCGTTTTGCGGGTGTATTGGAGGTTACGAAGACTTCAATCCACTTACTCAACGGAGGGTTTCGAGTGAACGC
>NZ_SJPV01000044.1 GCF_007860135.1 Novipirellula artificiosorum | reverse complement strand
TAAGGTGCATCTGGCGCTGATGGGTTGGCGATTGATCTTGATTTAAGCACCAATACCAATAACCGATTCGTCCGCCAGATGCATTTCCTTTATTGAAAAATTGTGTGTTCGAGCCCCTTCCGCCTCGCCTTCGCTTCGGCCCGCACCGCGATCAGGGGCCGAAGCGAAGCCGAGGCGGAAAGGGGAGCCCCCATTCTGCTGAGCCCGAGCCAAGGTCAAGAACTCAACGACTTGCACCCACTAATTCCGTGGGAGAGCCATTATTTTAGGCGTCGATGTTGAATTCCTCGACTTCGACGACGACGGCGTCGTTGACTTACTCGTTCACGAGCAGATAATGTTCGATGAAGAACTAGTTCGCTATGCAATTACACCGAGCGGATTTGCTCGGGTAACAGAAGATGAAACTTCTAAATAGCTGAGCGAACGCGACATAACCGAGCCGATGCTCAAATTCGTTGTTCAAGAAGCCCGCCAATATTGAGGTGGGCACAATTGGCACATGCGTTGCTTATTAGGGTTTTCAATCTCGCTGGCCTTCGCTGGTCCGATGATGCACAATGAACCAATGATTTCTCCAACTTCAACCTCCTTCTTTCCGGCTCATTGCGTACACCCAGTCCAAAACGCTTGACGAAGAAATCAAGCGTCTCTTTCATTTTTCAGGGTGAAGCAATGATTTCAATCGCTTCGCATTCGCTCGGACTAAACCGCACTAACGCAGCCGGTGGTTTAGCGCTGCTCCGCTCCAAAACTTGGTTTGGCAACTTGAACCGATTTCTCCTGTCTTCAAATCTTCGCAGAGCTTCTTTCCGAACTTGGGTATCCCATGCTGCTGTGCAACCCACCATTAAGTAGTGTACTGAAATTCCACGCCGTGGCCGCATCGTGTTGCCGAAAGAGCAAAAAACACGTCACCACATCGCGCGGACTTGAGGACAAAATGCCGGTCAAGAAAACTATGCCGCGCAGCGGCTTTCTTGAACCATCGCATGAACGGGAGCCGCCGATGACGCGGGACTTGAAGTCATAGCTTTTTTGCGGCGGCCCCGTTACCGCTGTCGTTCGTCAACAAGTTGCTTTAAGAATTGGAGCTCAGAAATGAATCGTTACGTTGCACCTTTTGTTTTTTTGGCCGTATTAATCGGGACTGTTTTCTCCATCGCTGCTACGCAAGATGTCCCACATCAAGGCGACTCCCGATTTGCTGGGAAGGCCGTAATAATCCAAACGGAAGGCGTTTATTTCGGCGTGAGGGATGATGTTCGATTTGAGTCGATCGGAAGCACTGATTACATTGTCCTTTCATCACGGCACGACAGGACCTATGACCAGTGGTACCGTTTAGACATAGTCGATGAACTCAAGATCTTCGACTCTAAAGAGGAGGCACTCTCGTACGACAAAATGGCTCGTCCGAACGTGTATCGCACGCGGGAGAGCAAATCCGGCGAGGAATAGGTGACGAACAATGGCATTCACCCGAGCCGCGTTGGCGGGGCGAGTTGCCAATTGAAAATTGTTTCCCGCGGATTGGTGATGCCCGCCGTTCGTCGGATCAAGTCATCCTCAACGAGCATCAAAATGCAAGTTGCCCAATCCACTATTGCCGTTTGCATCTTTTTGACGGCTTGCCTGCCGGTAGCCTGGTCTGAAGATGATATTGGAGTGAAGCTGTCAAGTCTCGGCGCGGATTGTGAATACGACGACGACGGGAACCTAACGGGTGTGTTCTTCGATACGGGTGTGTTCTTCGGTTCTGTTGGTCCGACTCTTGCGACCGCTGACGATCTTAAGCTCTTACTCAACCTAAACCATCTCGCTGACCTTTCGATCACCGGGATACATCTCGGCAACGACGGACTTAAACACATTGCCTCGATTCGCAAACTAAAGCGATTGAACGCTTCGGATACGAAGACTGTCGATGCGGATTTGACAAACCTTGCAGGGCTAGAAACGCTTGAGGAACTTGACCTCAGCCGTCTCTGAATCGACACGCCACGTTTGCGACGTGTCAGCTCTTTGACGCGGTCTTTGAACTTGCGAAGTTTCTTCCCACTTACTTTGAATCGGCCTCCGGTACCGTGAAAGCAATAACCGAGATACTCGGTTGCCTCCGCAGGTCGAATGCCGCTCTTCTCGCGGTTGATCACGAGCTTCAGTTTGCCAGTCAGGTAGCGTTCCACCGAAGCAAAGACGCGTGTGGCCGACTGCTCAGTCTTGGAGAACACCAAGAAGTCATCCGCATAACGTACAAAGCGATGACCACGTGACTCCATCTCCTTGTCAAAATCATCCAGCAGGACGTTTGAAAGAAACGGAGATAACGGACCGCCTTGCATCGTGCCTTCGCTCGATGGGTGGAATTGGGTATCGATCATCACACCGGCTCGTAAGTAGTTCCCGATCAGTCGCAGCAGTCTCTTATCGCGGACTTTGCGACCAACGCGATGCATCAACACATCATGTTGAACGGTGTCGAAGAACTTCGACAGGTCGATATCGACGCACCAGCGATAGCCGGCACGAAGATGCTGTTGAACGAGATGAATCGCTTCGTGAGCCGAGCGATGAGGACGAAAGCCAAAGCTTGATTCGGAGAACTCCGGATCAAAGATTGGCGTCAGGACTAAGAAGATGGCTTGCTGGACGAGACGGTCGATCACGTTTGGGACGGTGGCCGCATACTACACCTCTTGCAATAGGCTTTAGGGATAGAAGTTGTGAAAACAACGGAATTACTGGGGTTTGATGCGTGTCGACTGGGCAACTCGCTTCACTAACTCTTGCTCAAGCTCGGGCGTGATTGCTAGCAAGTAAGGCGAGCCAGCGTTGTGGCGACGTCCGGTGATCAGCCCTTTGTTGATCCAATAGTAGACCACGCCAATTCTGACTCCCAGTTGCTTGGCAAGCTCCTTTACTGTCAGTTCCCCTGCTTTCCTATTATCGGCACGAGGGATGTCGTGCCTGTGGCGAATCCACTTGATACTTTTGATCGTGAAGGCATTTCCCTTGTTCGTATTAAGCCCTTCATCGTTAAACCGATCCGCGATCTGCCCATCATCCAACGTCCTCGCCAGATCACGAACGCGCTCGATCAAAGCTTCATCATGACGCCAACGTTCCGCTACCGACTGAGGCAACTCGACATGGAGTTCTTCACACACACCTCCCTGCCAACGCACTTGTAAGAGTACAACACGCGACTCTGTTTTCTTAACCGTAATGTCACTGATCAACAGTTGCAGGATTCGCTTCTTGTCCTTCCATGCAGTTGTCGTGTTGTGCCATAGCTTGGGAAGGTTTTTAGCAAGCTCAAGTACTTCATCTCTCTGCTGCGAAGTTAGCTTCCGAGACTGCTGTTGCAGGCGATCGATTTGATCCTTCACGTCTTGCAGTTCGATCAGCGCGTCGTTCCAACGCTGTTCGAGTGTCACTGCAACGAGCCGATTACTCGGATCGACTTGTTCGTAACGCCGCTGAGCCAGTTCCGCTTCATACTCGGCTCGCTGCAAACGCATCTTCCACTGAGCATCTATTTGTTCGTGGCGATGCGAAACGACATCAAACGCATCGATCGCCAACTGTATCTGGTCGTTGCTGAGCACCTCAAGCACACGCCGCTCGATGGCACCATCCAGTGGCGGACACTGTACCGTCAAACAAGCTTTCGTTGACAATCCCTCACGCTTTCGCCAATTGCATTGATAGGTCGGATAGATACCGCCGTTGCCTTGGTAACGCGGCGTCAAGCGGTGGCCACAGCATCCGCAGACTAATAGCCCCTGCAGTAACGCCAACCCTTCTCGTGCCGGTCCGCTCAAAACCATCTCCTGTGTGTTGGTTCGGTTCCTTGACAACTGATCCAGATTCTTTGTGTACTGCTCAAAGGTGATATACCCTTCATGATGATCTCGCAAGTTCACCAACCAATTTTCTTCGGGCATACGCTCAATACGCGATCGGACATCACCGTCAGCCAGAATCTCTTTGACCGTACGCTATTTGACAGGCGGTCCGATCAGCGACCATCGCATTGTCTCGGCAAATGCTTTGGAAGTGACGTTCATGGCGCGAGAAGGGAAACGAACCGGAGGCGAGCTTTCCGTCCACACCCACAGCCCTATCTGGTAGACTCCTATTGACGAATCAGCCGTCCTGATTCCATCGCCACGGGAACCCCTAACCGGCGACAAAGCTCAACGCACGATCTATGCATGCACGTCCCGTGCCTCCATAGATCGCAATTCGTTATCCAATGAAAGAAATCGCACTATGAGTCGGACGTTCTTCGCAATCGTGATTCATTTGTCGCTGGCGTTGCCGTGCCTCGCGAACAACAGCTTTTTCATCCCGGGCGACGCATTTTTCTACTTCGAGATTGATCAAGCCGAATGGGGTGCTCTGCAAAGCAGGAAGCTGTCAGTCATGAAGTATGACCGGCCCGAAGAGCTGTCTTTCATGCTCTGCGGCTATGCAGGTTATGAGAACCTTGATATCGCAAATCTGCCTGAAGAGTATTGGACTCGAATTGTTGAGGCGATCGCCACGATGAAGAAAAAGTATCCCACCAAAATCGTCGAGATTGATCATGGGGAGACGGGCTCATTCGGTGGGCCATCAGGGGTTGAAAAAAAAGAAGTCAACAAGATTCGAGTCTTCGTGTGCAACAAGTCGTTTGATTTTGGTAAACATCGGATTGCACTTAAGTACAACGAATCGTGGCCGGAAGCTGGCGTTGCATTAGGACTCCGAAGAGACCACTTTCAATACGATTTCTTTGTTGCCTCGGCTCAAGCTATTGTTGAATCCTGGCGCATGGGGGCAGACGTGCGCCCGCTCAGTGTCCAATTGCCGACTTCAGGCCGCATCCATTTCAAGGAGCCGATGAAATTTGATCCGGCGGAAGTCAAATTCTTGGTCTGCCCACCGGAACCCCTGTCATCCCTTTGTTTTCCACCTCGCGATTCGGACCTTAAATGCTTCTCCGTTTCAAAAGACGGCACCACAACGCTGACGGTGGATAAGTCCAAGAAATCAATTTGGACCGAGGGCAAGTAGCGCGAGTCACACGTTGGGACAACAATCCAATGCACCCGAGTCGCGAAGTCGGGCGTTTTGACAATGGAGAATCTCCCGTCGCGACCGGGTGATTGCAAACGTTCTCCCGCTTGAGCTTGAAAACCTATGCGTAAACGCTTGCTGGCAATTCTTGGCATTCTTGTTGTTGCTGGAATGGCATTCGGTGCTGGTCTCGTTTCGCAACGATATTACCAGCTTCTGGCGATTGCCGAGTCCGTCAATGTGATCGTCGGATCTGCCGAGCAACCGCCTGAATTGGAAACGTTTGCATTTCCCAACTCAGAATTGCGATCCAAGAGTTCTTCTGGCGGAGTCTCGAATCAACAGGGGATCATCATTCATAACCCACAGGTCGGAATGTGGACGACAGCCGATTCTTTCGAAGACGTACTCGTCCATTACGCCCGCACGATGGGTTTTGAAAAAGAAACTAACATCGAGAAACGACAGTCAATGACCAACACGGTTAGCTTCTTGGACATTGGCGGGGCGGACGCGTCATCGAAGGCACTGATTCGAGACAACTCAAAACCAGAATTAAGTGGATACCCGCCGCCAATGCGATCGGTTCGAGTCGAATGCCTGATTAGGAGAAAGAGAACGTACCATGTGAACGTCATCCTCTCGCGGGCGGATGACGATCAATTGACTCACATAATTGTCTTGTTTGATCCGCTGTTTTGATGCTCTAAATTTCCGGAAGTTCACTTCAGTTCAGAATGCGGGAGAACCATCGCGTGCACCCGAGTACGCGAGCCGGGCGGTCTTGAATTTGTAAGTCTTTCGCGCGTACCGGCTGATCGGTAACGACTATGAAGTCCAAGGTTGTGCAAGTGGCGGGTCTCCACTTTTTCCAATTTCCTGTTGTCATGTCATTTGAGTTGAAATCTCCTTTGGAGCCTGCCTTCGTCGGAGCCGCCTGTTGGTCGCTCGCCCCGCACTCGCGATAGCGAGCTTGGCGAACGACTGGCGGTGGAGACGTTGGGCAGGCGGAGGTTGCCTTTGTTGGTGAGCTTCGAGGGAGTGATCCGCACACGAATCACTGCGACTTTCAGTCAAGGATGTTGATTAAACGACTATTCGAGGTGTGAACGCATTTGAACTCTGATAGATCCGCTCACGGCGGACTGCGTCCTCTCAGTTATCCATGCACGGTTCAACGATCGCTTGTACGGTCATCGGCTCGTGGTGGGTGCAGCTTGCCTGGAGGCTTCTATGAGCAGCAAGCTACCTTCCGTTGGTGTGGCACATTCTTTAGGGCGACGTGTCTGGGCTTTCTGCGATTCGCAACTGCGATCGGTCCTAGGGCGAAAGATCAGGGTCAACTTGTCTCGGTGCTCATCACACTCAGGGTAGGTCTTGTCCTTGCCGTTGGTCTTAGTGAATGTTGTTCGGCTTCCTGAATCTCCGTGAATGATTGTCTTGGTGAAAGGGTTTGAGTTTTGAATTGGTTTGAGAAGCCACGATGGTCCGATTCGTTCGTCGATGTAAAGGCATCAGGCGGCCGATACTGGTTGTCCATCGTGGCTCCGTGTTTGATCAAGGCGAGCAGGATCTCAGCCGTTCGAGGTCCGACACCGGGAATCGTCATCAGACGTACAATGCGTGGGTCGGTTTTACCAATCGCTTCGATTTTTTTGACGATCATGTCCAATTGCTGTGTCAATGAATCGAGGATCGTCAGTTCGATGTCGAGTTCACCCTTCCAGAGTTCGTCGGCTCCACACTCTTGGATCGGTTTACGGAACGAGTCGATGTGCTCGCGTCCAGTGTGCCACGCCTTGTCCCCCGAGTCGATCGTGATGCCGTGGTTGACGAACCGGGCACGGATGGTGTTTTTGGTTTTGTTGATACGTCGGTCGAGCATCTTGCGATACTTGACCAGCGAGCGGAACTCGCGGTGCTCTTGCGAGGGCAGATGGACCGGCTCGAGTTCCCGCATGGCGGCCAATCGAGCGAGTTTGAGTGCATCGTCTTTGTCGGTTTTGCGTTTGACGTTGGCCCATCGCCAAGCTTCCTCGTTGGTCGAGCAAACGAGAGTGGAGAGGCCGAGCGATTGGGCCAAGTCGTTGATCCACCCTGAGGGGCGGCACGACTCCATCACGACGAGGTCGATTTTACGATTCTTGAAGACGCTTGTGAGGGCGTCACGGCGGGTCGTGACGTTGAGGAACGAGTGCTTTCTGGATTTTGTGTCAAAGAAGCAGCACATCGTATTGAATTTGCCGAGATCAAGAGCGAGAATTTTCATATTGAAGTTTCCTTGTGTTTGGTGGGTGGAGCGAATGTGACAAGCAGCCGCACGCTGCCCAGATCACGGGTCCGAGTCGCCAGTTTAATTACGAATGACTCCCACCCATCAAACCTCGGACTTACATGGATTCTTTCGCCGACTGGAAGCATTCGTTGGCCTCAATTTTCACCCGATTCTCGCGAACCTGGACTGATTTCATGCTGCAAGGTAGAATGGATCGACCCTCTCACTGCGAGTGACTAATGACTGTAGAACAAGCCATCTCTGATGTTGCATCCCTCCCGTTGGAGGATCAACTGCGCGTCGTTCAAGCAATTTGGGACCGCATGCCGCAAGACGCTGGCACGTCACTGACTGATCCGCAACGTACCGAACTTGACCGACGCTTAGCGAGCTACCACGCAAATTCCGATTCCGCGCTAACTGAATCGCAATTACGCAAGCAAATCCGTGATGCTCGCTCGTGATGGATGTCCGCTACGCCGACGAAGTTCGCGACGATCTGCTCGTGTCGATGGCCTGGCTGGATGAACGTTGCGGTGGACTCGGCGATCAATTGGAAGTGGAGTTCTTTGCTGCGGTTTCGGTCGTTCAGGATCGTCCATTTTCGTTTGCTGCGGATCATACTGGTTACCGCCCCTGCCGACTTCGTCGTTTCACCGCTGTGCTATACTATCGCATCGAATCTGACATCATTGTCGTGATGGGTTTATTTGTCGGTGGTCGTGATGAATCTCGACTTCACAATCGCGGCGAACCATGACATCGCTTTACGCTTGCTTGTCAAGCGTTCTAGCGGCAAGCGAGCCGATTCTTCGAGCTCGCGTTAAGCCGCTGAAGCTTCGACCATGCTTACCCTTGGAGTTGACTACCCCCATTT
>NZ_SJPV01000043.1 GCF_007860135.1 Novipirellula artificiosorum | reverse complement strand
GCAAGATTACAGATTTCGAAATGTCAGAAATCAAACTCAAGCGTAACGCATTCCATGGCGATTGGAATTATGAAATCGCACCACGCAAGCGATGCAAACCTCGATAGTTTATTTGCGGACGGTCCCTTAGGCTGGGCTTTGACTTTTTTGATTATCGCGTTGATCGCTGGTGTACTCGGATTTGGCGTGATCGCCGGGACCGCGGCTACGATTGCGAAGCTTCTGTTCTTCGTATTCCTCGTGCTGTTCATCGTTGGATTGGTGATGGGTCGCCGCGGACCGGTTGTTTGAGTGTCCACCCTTAAACCCAATCGGCCAGCTTGGTGGCGGTCCCTGAAAGCTCAAATGCAAACGAGCAAAATGCAAACGAACATCGGGCCTAAGGGTAATCTATTGACTTTGGGTCCGGTGGCGAATGCCACCGGCAAGTATTGCTTCGGCACACTCTTTGCATGCGGTGGAGTTTAGCTTCAGCGACGTCGCTGCTGCATCCATTCCAAAAACTTGAAAGGCAGATAAGATGAGACTCGAAACCAAGACCGATCTGAACGAAACCACGATCGAGAAACTACAAAAGTTGATCCGAGCCAACATCGACTCATACAACGGTTTTCATGAATCGGCCGAAGAGATCGATGACGTAGAATTGGCGAAGCTATTCAAAGAAATTGGTGACCAACGATCTGCGATGGCCAGCCAGTTGCAAAAGTTCGTCGAGTTCAACGACGAAGAAGCCGAGGATGACGGCAGCGTGGCGGCAAAAACACACCGCATCTGGATTAATATTCGAAGTAAGATCAACGGCGGTGACCCCTATGTCATTCTGATCGAAGCCGAACGTGGTGAAGATCACATTAAGGCGGCGTACGAAGACGTGTTGAAGGAAACTGCCGGCAGTGCGATGAACGATGTCCTGACCGATCAATACGCCGCCGTCAAAGCGGGCCACGACAAGGTTCGCAACCTACGGGACGCATACAAGCACAAATCAGAGTAGGGCAATGGCTTCAATTGCTCATCGCAACTTCCTAACCTTCCGCCCTGAATCGAAACGGTGAATGAGAAAACTTAAATCCGACATAGCGACCATCTCCGCTATTGCACAAATGCTCGCCGTCGTGCTGACGGTGACTGCATTGTTCTTTGCCCGCGACGTTTTCGTACCGCTGTCCCTAGGATTGTTGTTGTCATTCTTGCTCAGCCCGCTCGCGATCGCACTCTCGGTCTTCCCCGGCTACAGCGTCGCACTGGCGGTCTTGGCGTTGATTGTCACGATGGAACTACTTAGCAACAACATCCTGGAACCGTGGCTGTACGGTGCAAGCACAGGCATTTCGGCCGTCGCGGTGATCATCGCCGCCGTGTTTTGGGGTTGGATGTGGGGACCAGTCGGCTTGCTGCTTTCCACACCGTTAACGGTCTGTTTGGTTGTACTTGGTCGCTACGTTCCGCGGTTTAAGATACTAGCAACATTGCTTAGCGAAGAAGTCGAAATCGAAACCTCATTACGTTTCTATCAGCGTTTGTTGGCCGCCGACGAACACCGCAGTTGGGAGATGTTGCGAGAGGCGTTCGACGAAGAACACAACTTGGTCGCGACCGGTGACGAGGTTCTAATTCCGGCACTCAAACGAATCCGCCGCGACCATAACGCCGAATACTTGTCGGACGCCGACGCGAACCGATTGTACGCGATGGTGGGTGGACTAATTGCGAAGCTACGAGAACACGCGACGGACAACCAACATGCCTGAACTCGACGGCATCGAAGCGACGACATCATGAAAAACGGGACTTGTCGATGCGGAAATCGCATCTTTTTCAACAACGACAAGTGTTTTCATTGCCAACTTTGATCTCGGTTTGTCGTCGTTGTTGCCCGAACGGCTTCCGCCGGCTGTGATTGCCAAACTTGCCTACATCCATTCGTTGCGAAGCAGATCGCTCGTAGTCCAGCTTCAAGCCCAAAAAGCCAATTCATAGGTCAAATCCACGTCGGCAGTGGATGAGCTTCATGCCGACGAAAAGGACGCATCCGAATCACCCTCGACGCTTGACGAGAGAACATCCTTGCGGTTGATGTCTCTAACGAGAAAATTCGCATGAATGGCTAATTATCGTGTCCGTTTCGCAAGGGGGGCTGGGCGAAGACAGAAAAGAAACGCGGTGCGTACGAGTGGGATTGGGTTGACGAGATCGTGATCGATATGGTCGACCAGGGTGTCGAGCCATGGGTTTGTCTTTGCTATGGAAATCCGATCTACCCAGGTGGGGGCGATACCGGGCTCGGCGGAGGGCTCGTTGCGTCGGAAGAGGCGTTACAGGCCTGGGAACGCTATGTTGATGCCTTCGTTCGACGATATGGTGAGCACGTGGATGAATGGGAACTCTGGAACGAACCACGCACGGGGCTCGGTAAAGGAGCGATTCAGTATGCAGATTTTGTGATTCGGACCGCGGAAGTGATTCGCAAGCTCCAACCAAATGCCGAGATCCTGTTTGCCGCCGGCGGTTCCTTCCACCCTATTTTTGCAAAAGAAGTGTTGGAGCATCTGAAGGAGGAGGGAAAGCTTGATCTGGTTAACGCCATCATCTACCACCCCTACGCAGAAAACCCTGATAGTCGGAACGATGCGGCCGTTAAGCTTCGCGAGATGGCGCAGTCGTTCGCACCGCACATTGGCATTCGGCAAGGTGAGAACGGCGCACCATCGGTTACGGGAGGATTTGGGGCAATCTCAGGCGGCACATGGACGGAAACGAGGCAAGCCAAATGGGCCCTTCGACGATTGCTCGGCGATCTTGCTCGCGATATTCCATCCTCGTACTTCGCGATCTGTGAAATGAAGTATCCCGATAAAATTAACTACAAGGGATTGTTGGCGATCAATGACGACAAGACGATCGACCATGCCAAGCAAGGGTACTATGCTATCCAGAATTTGGCATCTGTATTCGATAACACGCTGCTTCGCATCCAAGATCTCGATTTCGACGTCAATACCGAAAACGCGGACAGGAAGATCGAACTCTCCGCTTATCGCGGACCGAGCGGCGGTGGACTGATCACCTATTGGCGAGCAAATGACAAGCCGGGCGAAAAGCCCGATTTTGAAAGCATGAAACTACAGGCATCGAATCTCAAGTTCGAAGAGCCCATATTAGTCGATTTGCTCACCGGACGTGCCTACAAAATGCCGTTGGATACATGCAAGCCCATCGGACAAGGAACCATGTTCGAAAACCTGCCTGTCTATGATTCTCCGTTGGTTGTTGTCGAGCAAAACGAGATAGAACGTTCCCTCGAGTGAAGGAAATGACTATCAAAAAGGTGACACATCGAACCGCTCGGCGTGAGCCATTTCAGTTTTGAAAACTACTGGATAGAACGCGGCAAGGAGGAGGCGTTCCTTTATGGTTCAAATCCTGAAAAGGTCCGCGAAGTGTGGCGTGCCTCGGCGCGGCGCTGGTATCAGATTGCGGGCAATCAAGTCGCTTGGCAATTGGGCTTGCGAGGCAAGGGTGGCTACGGCGATTTGGAACAGCGGCAATTCTGTCAATCGTGACATGAAACGGAAACCTTGAACGTTAGATGTTGAATGCTCATCGCAGAATCGATAATTTCAAGCCGAAGTGTTTTTTGATCGCCCCAAGGTCCTGCGATGGACTTCAACTCGTGGTCGACCACAGAGCAACATCATTTTGTCGACATCGACACGCTGCTGAAACCGACGCTGGCTGGTACGATGACCACTTGGAACGTCGACTTCGTTACCGGCCTTGTTAGCGGACCGGCGCGAACCGTCCGGTCCCGCGTTACCGGACGGCTTGCGCCGTTCCGCTAGTGTTGAAATCCATCAGTAAGATAATCGACATCCCTCGCGGTGTAGGTAGGCGGAATCGTTCGGCCGGGCAGAACGCTGCCGCACCCTGCTAGGCTCGCTACGAATCGGGGTAAAGCCGTCTACGGGCGAAACGTAATCATCCGCGGAAAGTTACAGACATTTTATGGAGTCACTCGCATGACCAATAAGCCAGAGCCGACAAAAACGATTAAAACCCGCCGCATGAAAGCGAGCGACCTGCCAGCGGTTGAGGCATGTCAACACGCAGCTTATCCCAACATGCCCAGCGAGAGTCTTTCGGATGCGAGAAAGTTCAAAATGCAGCTTGCCAAGTTTCCCAATGGGCAATTCGTAGCCGAGTGCGACGGTAAGATCGTGGGGTACTCCGCTTCATTGATTGTGCAGCTCGATGAGGACTCGCCTTGGTATTCCTATGACGAGATCACCGGTGTCGGCACCTTTAGCACTCACAACCCGGGCGGCGACACATTGTATGGGGCTGATATCGCCGTTCATCCCGATTTCCGTGGGCAAGGAGTGGCAGCCAAGCTTTACGTGAAACGAAAATCGCTTCTGATGCGGCTCAATCTTCGCCGGATGGTCGCTGGGGGGCGAATTCCCGGTTACGCGGCTCACGCCAAGCGGATGACGGCCGACGAGTACGTCGAGGCTGTCGTGCGAGGAGAACTCAAAGACATGGCTCTGTCGGCCCATTTGAAGGCTGGCTACCAAGTCCGAAGTGTGCAGTACGCCTACCTTCGCGATGCCGCCAGTATGAACTACGCCACCTACCTCGAGCTGTTAAACCCAAGTTTCGACTCGGCAAAACGAGCGGTCGCCGCAGCACCGATCCACCGCACGTTTCGAAAAGTCCGCATCTGTGCCGCCCAGTACCAACTGCGGCCGATTAAGGATTGGAACGAGTTGGAGCGGCAGGTTCATTTCTTTGCCGAAACGGCCAATGAGTATCACTGCCACTTCTTGCTGTTACCGGAACTGTTCACGGTTCAACTTTTTAGCTCGTTTCCTCGCGACATGGAATCGCGACAAGCGGTCTTGAAGGTTGCCGAATTCTACGACGAATACAAGCGAATGTTCGTCAAGTTGGCGAATGAGTTTAACTTGTACATTATTGGGGGTTCCACGCCCGCGATTATCGACGGCGAGCTGCGAAACACGGCCCACCTGTTTACGCCGAGCGGCGAAATTCATACGCAAGACAAGCTGCACATCACACCGGTCGAACGCCATTACTACGGCTGTTTGCCAGGCGATGCGATTCGTGTGTTTGATACACCGATGGGACGCATTGGCATCGTGGTTTGTTACGATGTTGAATTTCCCGAACTCGTGCGATTGATTGCCCTCAACGGCGTGGAAGTCTTGTTTGTTCCCTTTGCGACTGACGAGCGAAAAAGCTACTTCCGCGTGCGACACTGCGCCCAAGCGAGGGCCGTGGAGAATGTGATGTACGTTGTGCTCGCCGGATGCGTCGGAAACTTGCCGCAGGTGCGAAGCTTCTTGGTAAACTACGGCCAGGCAGCCGTTTGCACGCCTTGCGACGTGGCGTTCCCCAAAGACGGTATTCTGGCGGAGGCGGACCCCAACACGGAAACCGTGGTTGTCGCCGAACTGGACCTTGGTGGTCTGGTTCAGCAACGGACGCTTGGCAGTGTTCGCCCCATGCAGGATCGCCGTAGCGACCTGTATGAACTCACCAGCAAACACCCCGTGGAGATCGTCCGCGTGCAGTGAGCTCGTCAGCACCGCCCTAACACAGCAAGAACTCGCGGAAATCACCTCGCATGCAATGGTTGGAAGCCATCGAAGAGGAGTAGGCACCCGCGTTCAGAAGAACCAGCGTGTCCTCTTCCCGGAGCGGCGGCAGTTCGATGTCGTGATACCAAATGTCCAACGCCTCGTTGATATGCCCCGCGATCGTGCATGCCGTTGCAGGACCGCTGCGGCGAACCGCTGGTACCGGGTGCAGCGGTAGTCTGTAGACAGTCGGCTCCGGTGCGATATTGAAACCGGCGTTCACGCCAACAAAGATCGTGCCGCGTTTCCGCTCAATCGAGCCCACCGTTAAGAGTAAGATTCCTGCGTCCTTGACAAGATAGTCGCCCGGTTCGACTTCGATGGTCAGTTCGCTTCGATCACCAAATTGCTGGGACAAGATCTTGGCCCATTCATCGAGGTTCAATCGCGAATCCGAAGCAACATGTGGGACGCCTAGTCCTCCACCAACATTCACGTTGCGAAGCGTTTCAACTTGGTCGATAAACCACTTGCATTGAACCAGCACTTCGCTCCATTGTTCCAATTGCGGCGAAAGATATCCGCAGCCTGTGTGAAAGTGAATGGTGTCGACCGTCAAATTCGAGGCCTTTGCTAACTGCAACGCGTCGGCGAACTGTTCACGATAGATACCGAATTTCGTTGTGTTGCTACCCGAGTATTTCAGTTTTTCGTTGTCAGCTCGACCAACCCCACAGCCAGGATTGATTCGAAATCCAATGCAACTCCCAGGACGACGCTTCCCCCATGCAGCGATGGCGCGGAGCGAATCACAATTGATCCTCAATCCCTCGATCCGACTCAGCCGATCCAAGTCTTCCCGCGACAGACTTGTATTGGTGAACGACACCTCCGATGCATCGAATCCGCATGCGATTGCATGTTCGACCTCGTTCGGAGAACAAGCGTCAATGCCAACCAATCCCGTCTGCTTTAGAAAACACAGCAGAGGCGCAAATCGATTTGCCTTCATGGCGAAATGAATGCGATAGCGGTTGGCGAAACCTGCAGCCAAAAACGCTGATTCGATACGTTGGGCATTCGATCGGATGCGTGACGTGCTGTAAAAGAACGTTCTTGTGCCAAATTGCCGTGATAAATTATCGACGTCGCGGCCTGCGAACTGCAGTCGGTCTTGACACCACTGCAAATCGCATCGGCTCCACCACTCCGAATTCAAATCCGGCGGATTCGACTGCGCCGAGACGCTCTGGAAGGAAGCACTCATGCCAGGACGTTCTGCTTTTGCAAAAACGCTTGATATTCAACTAATTCGACATTGGGACCCTCGGCGTGTCCCGTAATCCAACCACGACAATTGTCCGAACCACATTGACACTCTAATTGCTTAAACAGCACCGACTCCGTCTGTCCGTAATCCATCAAGAGATAGTCGTTGGGAGCGATCGGCCTGAGTGCATAAACCAATCGATTCGGCATATCCAAGCAAACATTGGGATGACACGAATGTAAAAAGAAACCAGCGAAGTGCATATCCAACAAGTGAAGTCCAGGCTCGATTTCCAGGCTATGCTGAGTGAGCTCCGTGGTGACTTCGCCAGCCAAAGCAGCGACGACGTCACCCGTTTCAAAAGACCGCTTGGTGATGACGCCAAGCCCTGTTATCTGGTCGCGTTTAATAATTTTGAAATCTGAATCAGTAGGATAGAGTGGGTTGTGACGATAACGCTCTGGATACATCTGTGTCGATACTCCAATGTAAGTGACACTTAAAAGGTGAGGTCTTTCTTGCTGCTAGACAATCAATAAAACCACTGCCCGAGATTTCTTTTGCCAGCACAAATCTAGCGACAAACACCGCCTGACCAGGCCATCCTTGAGGGCGGTTTCTAAATTGTAAAAGAGGTCAACCGGTTACGCCATGCCAAATCCGTCCACCCGATGGCATTGCTTTATATCCTATGCGAAGATCTCGGGCTAACTCGACTGGCCACCCCCCGGTTGATACCATCGCTGCGAATTCTCCACAGCTCACGCGAGACAGTTGTGCTTGATCGTGCGAAGACTGGTTCGTTCGTGGTTGTCATCGTTTAGATTCGGAAACAAATCCAGTCGACCCATTGCTTCAGTTCGGAACGTTCCTTGGCATGGGATGTTGAAGTTAGCCCCGCGAACAGGATAAACGAAGCGAAAAGAGTTGCTTTGGTAGCTGCCAGTTGTCCGCGAGTTTCTTCAATAAGGCGAGCTTGGTTGCGGAACACTCCGAAGTCCTGAACCTGCACGTAGAGCCGAACTTGAAAACCCCGCTGCGAATGCAACCAAGTTGCACGTCGATACAACAAGACGATTGCCAAACAGACGACCAATTGGATTACAATGATCCGTCTGCTGACGATCGTGCCGCCTAAACGCTTCTCCCCTGCCTAAAGTGACCTATCTATGACCTGCCTAACACCATCGACAAAGTTTTTCGCTTCGACTTTCCTTCTTTGTGCAATGTCCGCTGTACCGAGGCCATCGGTTGCTGCGGACGGTCCCGACCTTCCTTTGCTCGATATTTCGAGTGAGACCGATCGCCAAGTCGTGATCGCTCAGGGAACCGAAAACCTCTACCAAGGCCATCCAACCACGGTTCTGATGGCAGACGGCAAAACCA
>NZ_SJPV01000042.1 GCF_007860135.1 Novipirellula artificiosorum | reverse complement strand
GCTGTGTTGGTGATAGTCCAGTCCGACGTGATAGGTTATTTTCGACATTGCTCGTTGCTCCGAGTGAAATCAGGGGAAGTTAGATATCACTTGGTTTTACTCTGCAGCGAGCATTTCATCCCCATCTACCAAAGTCGTCACTTGTTGTTCACGCGATGCTTACAAACGCGTCAGCCGAATTTTCCCAGCATCGGAACCGATCAAAAGTTGCTTTGAATCGGAGCCCCATGCGATCGAGGTGACAACGCTATCGGGCTCCGATGGCACGAGGCCAACTCGTTCGGCTTGCTGTCCAGCTAAGTTCCAGATCTCGATCGCTCTGCCAACATGTGATGCCAACGAGATCCCGTTTGGGCTAAGCGACAAGGGATCACCAACTCGGTACAGTCCGTCACGCTGAGTCGTGGCTATGACAACGGGATTTGTGTAATCGTAAACGTTTAGGCAGTGCGATTCTTTTTCGATCTGGAAACGCGGGGCGGAATAGTCGCCCGGCTTTCGTGGCTTTAGGGTTTTCTTGTATTCGACCTTACGTATTTTTTTAGAGTAGTCTTGAAGAGCCATATGGAGCCAAACGACTTGCTCCCCGTCATCGGTGATACCGCATAGGCGAGGCTTGGACCCGTCCAAGAAGGTAGCAAAAGCGAATTTCTTTTGGCGATGCAGACGTTGGAAAAGGAATTTACCGTCGTGCCAAAAACGAAGCATTCCGTCCTCGCTTAGTGAAACCACGACGGCTCCTCCTTGGGGCATATACCGAGTACCGGGGAAGATACCAACGGTTAGGTTTTCGACGGGCCCCCGATGCCGCTGCTGCGCCAGGAACGGGCCAGCACCCTTTGAGTCCCAAAAACGAAGCGTCCCATCGTTTCCACCTGCCACCAATCCATTGGGAAGGAATGCGAGCGAGGCAGTACCCGACTTGCAGCCTTGCAATTCAAGAGGCGAGTGATTCCGCAGGCTCCACACGAAGATGCTCTTCTCGCCTCCTGCCGCCGCGATCAGATCACCATCGGGATGGAAAACGAGTGTATGGAGTGGCGCGTCACTGAGCGGAAACTCGAGCTGTATTTCCTGAGTTTCAAAGTCCCACACCATCAACACGCCACTTTCGGTGACCGCGGCAAAGCGGGTGCCATCCGCACTGACCGCCAGACCGTGGATAGCAGATCCCACTCGAATAACGCTCTCGAAGTTTGGATCCGTGGTCGGCATCCGAGGTCGAACCGCTGCTTCATCTTGTGGAAACGCCTGCAAGCCAGCGGATGCAACGAGTCCGAGACATCCAGCGCCGCTTAGAAAATGCCGACGATGCATTTTGCCTTCCCTTGTTGTCTGAGTTGGGAACTCCGTTTGCCGATCATCCTACGCATATGCTTCACTTGCTCTATTCGCGTTTCCATGTCTCTACGCTCTCTTTGCCATCCACGTCCGATATGGTGAATCGAACTTCATCTTGGCCGACGAGTTCCATTCTCGCCAGCATCTCTGTTCGCTCGCCGGAAGCGGTGATCATTGTGCCTTTCCATGTCCCCTTTCGGTCCCGAAAGTCGCTGCAGACGGAGGAACCCATGGCTCCGTCCGTGTGGAAAGACCAAATCGTGAACTGCTTCGTGATCGGATCAATCCCATAGAGGCACGCGACCCGAGCCTCTGCTCCAAGGCTATTGATGGAAACGAACTTCTTCGATTCAATCCACGTGTGCTGGTCAACTATCTTTTCGCTCCCTTGTTTGACCCACTTGCCGTGAGTCATGAAATCCGCGAACTCATGAAAAGCCCTGACGGCTTGGGCATCGGTTTCTCGCGTGTATTCCAGGAGGTACCGCTCGCCGTTCGTAATGTCTTCATAGCGGATCGAATCTGTACCAAACTCAATCTGCGTTTCCGATGCCCAGGCCCGTCCGTCGACATGCCCGGTGCCGGTACCTTCCCATCGGTCATCGAGAAAGGTGGTCCAGCGAATGGTCCAGTGGTCGCCGGCCGACGTGTAACCATGTTCGACAACGGAATTTAACTCTGGCTCCCAGGCGATGATGCTGCTGATCATAATCCTTCCATTTTGCCCCGTAGCCGATGAATTGCCTAATACGGCAACCTCGTTCTCCGACCAGCGATTCATTCTTGATCCGTTTGATGCTTCCCCGCCGAACGTTTGGACAGTCGCCCATGTTCCGATCAGGTGATCTTCGATCGTTCGGTGAATGGTATCTGGCATCGGCTTTGAGGATGATTGTTTGCCGACTCTTCGGAAGGTGTAGAGGATGGGATCAACCTGCTTGCCAGCTTCGGTCGAATCCGACACGGTCCAAAGGAATTGGTCTTGATCCTTTTCCACACGCAATTGACTGCGAGTCCTTTCACCCTCGGTCGAGGATCCCACTCCCTTGCCCACGTCGATCCTACTGGACTCGGCGGCGTAGTGTGACAAAGTGTATTGACCTTGCGCACCAAACTCAGCATCGACCATTTGTTTTATGGCGTTATCCCAGCCCGCCACCTTTGTCCCATTCGATGGTCCATTCGGTCCGACACTCGACCACTGACTCAGAATACTCGTTTGATCGTCAGACCATTGAACGGACCATTTACCATGATAAGTATTCCCTTTTTCCTCCCATTCGTACTCCCAGTCGCCGACGTAGTAGCCGAGCATCTTCTGAGCTTCGTCCGGCAGTTGTGCGGTTGCGAGGGATGGCGTGAAAAAGCAGGCCGCATAGCCTACGATCAGTGCCGAGAGAGCCAGTGAATGCCTCATGTCTAGACTCCTGAAGTGGAAACGTGGGAAGGGACGGAATCGAATGGGTTTACAAAGCAGGTGCCCGCCAACTGCCTAGCTTTTACTCGAGCTAGGGTTCCTTGCTCACTCTCTGCCAGACATTGGGGTTCACTTTGACGGCTTCACCATCCAGTGTCATCGAGCCGGTCCATGTGTGGGTATCACCCTCATCCGTCACGGTGACGTGGTCCTTGAATTCACGTATTTTTCCTTCGCCATCGCTACCGCTGCCTTCTTGGATCCAGCCGTCGGTGGCCTTGTACAGAATCGACTGGTTTGTGTTGCCGCCAGCGGTGCACCAGGTCGATCGGATTCTTTTTGCGATTGAATCGTACGAGACAAACCAAGTTCCCGATTCTTCACCCATGTACACCCTTGCCAACAGCGCATTTCCATCTTCAATCGTTTGGCAAAGCGCCAGACCGGCGACCACATCGTCACCTTTACCAAATTGTGGATCGTCACTGTTGAGTGCGAGATCGCCAACCCAACGCCCCTGCCAAGCTTTGCAAAAATCATCAAAGTCCTGTCGTGAAGACTCTTGAGCGAAGGAAAAGGGCGCGGTCAGGAGAGTGACGAACGCAACGGAGAGTACGAAACGGACCATCGAATGAACCTCCAGAAAACGAGGCGGTGAGACGAACGAAAATTCTATTTTCAACGATATCAGTTCGAGTCCTGCGACTTGGATCGGAGGACGATCCTTGATCAAAATTCAAACGGTTTCATCAACAAAGATGCCGAGTCAAGTTGTGCCTTTTTCGAAGGCGTTAGCACTAAGGGATCTCTTTTCTATTGCACCGCAGCCGCTTCAAGCCGACTGTCCTCGGCGCCACCGATGAGCTGCTCTGCCTCGCGAAACGCCGTTTGGACCATGCACCATATGATTGGCCGGTCCTGGTACTGCAGCGGCGTGCCGTCTGGGGTAGGTATCTGCTGTTCCGCAACGGCTCGAGCATGATTGAGTATCTGTCGCGCTCTGTCGTCGTGGCCAAGTTGTTTATGAGCCATCGCCAGGAAGGTCTGTCCCAAGAGGAGGTCCTTCGGATTCACGGTTCCTTCTGTTGAGATGGTCTTCACGACGTCCTGGTAGCGTTTCAGACGATAGAGCGTCATTCCCTTGGCAACCGTCAGAAAAGCGCGTGTTTCGATGTTTGCCAGAACCTCGTCGGCAATCTCCGTCAGTCGCAGGCGATCGATATCCGTGTCGGAGCAAAGCGAACTCATCAACACCATATCCATGCGAGAGCTTGGATTTGTCGAATCGGCCCATTGCTGGAACAGCTTCTGGCAAACTGTGTTTTGTTCTTCGGGCGTCCCGCGATACAAGAGGATCGCGGCTTCACCCTCGCGATGACGAAGCACGTTCGGTGAGAGTTCAGCCGCTTTCCGGTAGTCCGCCAGTGCCTTGTCCCATTGGCCAAGTCCGCCATAAAAGCGTCCTCGCATTCGGTAGGCATGTGAGAAGCTGGGATAGACTTGTATCGCTTTTTCATAGGAGGCCAATCTCGCATTGTTGTCCATCTGTGCGTAATCGGGGGGATCTCCCAACGCTTGTTGAGCCATTGCCATCCACTTGTCCCATTCCGCAGACTGGCCCTTGTCCCCGAGTTCCGCTCCGATCATATAGGTTGCCCGAGATAGTTCGGTATTGCCAGACTTGTTCTCGATCATGGCAGCTAGCAGCAGAACGGCAGCCCACACATCGTCTTTTGAACCTGAGTCCCGAATTGCCAGCTGCGCGGCCTTGTTGTCTCCGAGACGGTAATGAGCGAATGCCTGCAGCCAGATTCGTTGGTCATCCGGTGCCAACTCAGCCGCTTTTGTAGCCATTCCCAAGGCAACGGAAAGATCGTCCGCATTCGTCGCCGTGTCCATGCAAAGGTTGTATGCACCGCCTCTACAAGCCCCGACGATCGCGTCAATCGTCTTGGCGACGTCTGTGTCTTCTGGAGTCAACCGCTCTGTCTGTTGGGCAAGCACTTTCTCAAAGACTTCGATGGCATCGACATATTTGTCTTGGTACAACAGAAATCGACCAAGCGCCAGTTTCAAAGTCGCGATTTCGGCTGGGTTTGCATTTGGCTGCGCTTCGAGGTACTCGATTGCCTCTTGAAGATACTCGTCCGTGCGATTCGACCTATCTTCGCGTGACGCAACGCCTTCGCGGGAATAGTCTTCTAGCATCGGAGCGCCGGGGGAGCCAAGCTTCGGCACTCCGGCGAAGGTGTAGTGGTTTTCATCGTGAATCGTAATCACATTGATCGCTGTCCTCGTCCCATCGTCGCCGGTCTGGTCACAAACGCCGACGAGTTGAAACCAATCACCATGAGGAACGACGTCATAGGCTCCCTTTCGATAGACGCCCCAAGACGCAAATTGATGCTCTGCGATCTTCTTTTGCTGCGGGTCCCACTTTTGGATCAACAGTAGGGTATGAGCAAAGTTCTTTCCAAAAAACTCGGTTCGATGGGACATGATCGTATGATGAAGGTCCCACTCAGCACTTTCCCGCCCCGTGTATTCATATGTGCCTTGTACCCCCGTTCCTCGCCAGCTTCCGGCAAAGTAGTCCATCGCTTGTTGGTGTGTCACTTGCTTTGGCGATGCCTCTTGGCCATTTGACTGGACATTGGACATTGCAAATGCGCCAAGAAAGGTCAACAGAGTCAAAAGGCGTGTCATCGAGAGTCTCCAGTGCCGAAGGGGGGAACGAATGCGTGATCGCATCAAGTGAGGGAAAAGGCGGCCTCGGAAGTCAATGCGAGTTTTCTGTTCGAATTGCCTCACGGAAAATGGAAAAAAACTAGAAAAGAATGCAGACGTTTGTGTTCACTCCGCTGTGATCGATCCTCCGATCTGGCATTTGGGTTAGCCGGCGGATAAACTGATGGGCATGAATCGCGTAACCATGATGTTGGCCGAGATCAAAGCGGGGTAGTCAAGCCATCGGTGAGCCGATACCCATGTAGGCGGTGGATGATTAGCAGGCAATAAAACGTCGTGAAAAGGCAGAAATGTGGCGCCCACTTGGTAAAGCCAACATACCGCCACGCTGTGGCCGAAGGTGTGATGTAAAACGAACAGGTTAGGACGAGCAAGAGCAGTCCACAGCGAACGAGCGCCGGTGGCTTGGATGTCAAAGCGGTCCAGGCAATGACTGCGACGAAGATCGAGAGCCGAAGGCCTGCGAGGACATGAGTCAAGTAAGGATAGCTATCAGCCCATTTCGACCCCGCGTGTCGCTCGAAAGCAAGCATGCAGGCGATAAATCCGACACAAAAGAGTAGGTCAAGAGTGCCGAATTGAGGCTTTCGCACCGTGATCTCTCCTGGGCGTTCTGAGTCGAATGATTGTGCCTGCCGAAGCGACTTACCACGCCAAGTCCAAACGCTTGACACGACCAGCATTCCCGCTATCAACCCCAGCGGCATGACGGCCAAGTATTTGGAGTCGTGGAAAATTCCCAGCACAACTTCCATCAGACGACTCTGCTCACCCGTGTCAGCGAAAAACGCAAACAACTGGTCGCAATGGTACAGAAGCGGTACCGATTCGATCGCGAACAAACCGACGATGATTAACACCGCACGAAACAACCAACTCGTCTTGCCGAGCATCACCCAAGTGACAAGCAGGCAAAGTAACGCAAGCTGGGAAGTTTGAATCAGCGTCATCGAGTGCCAAAATGCGATATAGTGAAGCTCCGACATTGTCGACCATAATCCCAGCAGTGCACAGCCAATCATCGTGACAATCACAATCGAGAGATCAAGGAACAGCCCAGATGCTTTAAGAACGCCGGTTGCGAATTGCACGATTCGGAACAACACGAGCAGCACAGCAATGCCAAGCCAGATCCACGGTGTATCTTGGAATAGCTGCAGCTTCCAAGAACTCTGCCTAACTTTTCCGTCGTCCAAAGAGATCCTCACTTGATTTTCGGACAACGTAACGAGGCAAAAATCGGTTTCGCTCGCATTTAGCCAAATGCTCTTCTTTCGTTCGCGATCGTACCCGGTCCAACCGGTGTGACTTACGCTCCACGAAACGCGTTCTCGTTCGTGAAACATCAGGATGTCTTGAATGGCAAGACTGCGCACTAGAGTCCCCGATGGTTCGTAGATCAAGATTCGGTGGTCCCATCGGTGGCCGGCTGTCAGATCAGCAATCACGAATCGTGACCCGTCATCCGTGACAAAAAGCCGTGGGTGAGCGTGTGATTCGAGTCCTTCGATGGTGCCACGTTGCGACTGGTCCTGTTGAGTGTCAAGCCAAACGAATTCCCAATCTCGCACTCCACGGTTCCAACGGATTGCGACGGTATATCTTCCGCTGGAAGAAGTGCCAGTTTCGTAGTAAGACCAAACACAAGTATCTGCAAGCAAAGTCGGTGACGTGCCCAACGCTACGGCAATGCTCATCGTCATCCAGGTTGCGATTCGGAGCATGGAACTTCTCGGGGGGATTGCATTGGGTGATCAACGTCGCAAGCTTTGGAAGACCAATCGGTGCACGATTGCGATCGACGAATCAACCAACAGCATGACGAACACGTGACTTGCCGAGCAAGACGCCATCGGTTGGCGAATAGTGGAATCCTTCGTGGCACCGTTGGCCCAACGATGCCGCCGTGTCGTCTGCGGCCGACGGGGAACCCTGGGTGGCATGAGCAATGATTGCGAAGACCACGACCAGGCAATGGAGCAAATGCCGCCTCGCGGCGCACCCAGGGTGATCGAATGCAATCCAATCGAAACCTCGACGGGGTTTTACAAGCGTACTCAATGACTTCTTATGGTTGGCGATCGACCCGACGGGACTGTTTGGTCAATCAGTCCTCATCATCTTCGTCCGTTTTAACCTTCGTGTTGTAGGTTGCGAGCAGCAACCAACGATCTTGCTCTTTCTTCCATGTGTTGTGACCTCGGATGATCATCTCGTCCTGCTCGCCTGTATCATCTTTCGTCAAAATATGAAGATAAAAGTTGATGATCGCTACGTCGTCAACGACAACGACAGAAACAGGAATCATGTTGTGAGCGATGATCTCGTCCTGGCCTTCCAACCACTTTTCGTAGTACGAAATGTTCTTTGCTGACAACGATTGCGGCGCAGGCGACCGATCACCCCAAAAGCAAGCCTTTGGGTGCAGATACCTCATCTCGCTCTTCAGATCTTTCTTCATGTCGAGCGCAACCTGCTCCTCCAGCGCATTCCATGGACCCTTTTGCTCTTCGGTGAGCTCGAACCCGAATGCCAACGGGGAAGCAAGGAATGACGCCGCCAATGCTAATGCTGCAATTCGCATAACTTGACTCCTTAAACCAAGGGAAAGTGATTCTAGAAAACGTAGCGGGAATGAATTCCGCCGTCAGTTTTTGCAACTTAGATCGTACCATCGTCCCGTGCAAGAACTTGGTCGTCACCAAATCGTCTGTCATTTGAAATGGTCGTAGTGCCCTTTGTTACATCGTTCACCAGGTGGGACAGGGATTGCATTCCCGTTCCATTCATCGGTCGGGCAACATTGAACAACGAAATGGAGCAGGCTCATACGACAATGCGTTTTTTCAGTATGAATGCCTTACAGAAAACTGGAGAAAAAGGGAAAAAGAATGCAGACGTCTGTGTTCACTCCGCTGCGATCGAGCCTCCGATGTTCCATTTGGGCGAAGCACAGGCGGTTGTCGTGGGCTCTAATAGGAAGGCTCTCCCACGGAATTAGTGGGTGCAAGTCGTTGAGTTCTTGACCTTGGCTCGGGCTCAGCAGAATGGGGGCTCCCCTTTCCGCCTCGCCTTCGCTTCGGCCCCTGATCGCGGTGCGGGCCGAAGCGAAGGCGAGGCGGAAGGGGCTCGAACACACAATTTTTCAATCAAGGAAATGCATCTGGCGGACGAATCGGTTATTGGTATTGGTGCTTAAATCAAGATCAATCGCCAACCCATCAGCGCCAGATGCACCTTA
>NZ_SJPV01000041.1 GCF_007860135.1 Novipirellula artificiosorum | reverse complement strand
ATCAGGGTCAATGTTGGTGTTCCGAACCCCTCACCCCCGGCCCCTCTCCCCTAAAAGAGGGGCGAGGGGAGCCAGGATTCTTCCAGGATTGCCAGGATTGAAGGTCAACAATATTTTTGACAGGCCACCCCCAACCCCTCTCCACGCGTGGCGAGGGGAGCCCTATTCCAGCAGATCGTCCCAATTCAACTCGATTTCGGCTTGCCACTTGGACAGGTCCACAGCATTTGGCTCATCCCGCCCGCCCCTGACATCCGGCGACGATCTCGCGAATGGAAACCCGCCGCTGGGCGATCCTGGGCCAGGCCGATTCTCCTCGCTAGTGCTTTGTCAATCTTTCATTTTAGGGTTCGAGGGACCGGAGGGCTTGCGCCCCTGCCGCTAAAACTTGTAGCGGAACGGCGCGAGCCGTCCGGTCTCACCCTCATTTTTAATCGGGACAACGCGCTAGGCCTCGAAGCGGTGGCAAAATGAGGACAAATCGCGACCATTTCACCCCAAAAGGCCTTGCCCCTAACCGCTCCGGGCTATAAATTCCTCGATTCGCTCGCGTCAGCATTGCGCGGCGAATCCCGAAAAACAATCATCCATTTGTTCCCGATACTGAAAAAGACAAGCTCGTGGTCGCTCAACGAACATTCATGGCCAAGCCCGACCAAGTGGCAAAAAAGTGGCATCTCGTCGATGCAAATGACGAAGTGCTCGGCCGATTGGCGAGTGACATCGCCGTGTATTTGATGGGAAAACACCGTCCTGAATACACGCCGCACGTCGATTGTGGTGACTTCGTTGTCGTCATCAACGCCGACAAAGTGGCGATGACCGGGCGAAAAATGGAAGCACGCCACTACACGTGGTACACCGGCCACCCCGGGCTCCGCTTGGAAAGCTATGCGGACCGTCAAGAACGCAAGCCCGAAGATCTGATCTACCATGCCGTCCGCCGCATGTTGCCCAAGAACAAATTGGCGACCCAAATGTTGTCCAAACTGAAAATCTACGCGGGTCCCGAGCACCCTCATTCGGCTCAACAGCCGGTTGAGATGAAGCGAGTGGGCAAGAAGGCCAACGCCGCCAACGCCTAAGTTCTAAGTTCCGCAGAACCACGAAACCATTCCACAAAACACCTCCACCCCCATTTTGAATCTATGGTCGCTGTAAAGAAGGACAAAATCAACGGAGATGCGCTCGGCACCGGGCGTCGTAAGAGTAGCGTTGCTCGAGTACGCGTGCGTGCCGGAAGCGGCAACGTGACCATCAATTCAAAGCCGTTGAACGAGTACTTTGTGAATGCTCAAGACCAAGCGAGCATCATCGCGACGCTTGACGCCGTTTCACTGGCCGACCAAGTCGACGTTTTGGTGCGAGTCGGTGGTGGTGGCATGACCGGGCAAAGTGGTGCGGTTCGTATGGGCCTTGCACGGGCTTTGGTCAGCTATGACGAAACGCTCCATGAGCCGCTTCGTGAAGGCAGCTACTTGACGCGAGATTCGCGAATGAAAGAGCGTAAGAAGCCAGGTCTACGCGGTGCCCGTCGAGGCGTCCAGTTCAGCAAACGTTAATCCAAACGTTGTTGGGCCTACTCAAAATTTGACCTGCCACCGTTTTGGGATGGCAGGTCATTTTTTTTGTGCTTGGGCTTTTTTTTGCACTTGGTCTGTGTCCATTCAAATCGAACCGAGCTGCCCTCGCCCCGTTGAGTTCGTGCAGTTCTTAAGTTATTGATTGAAAAAGACTTACAAGATTTACCTCTCCCTCTGGGAGAGGTCGAGCCTAAGCGAGGGAGAGGGAAAACGGGCTGCGATGACAGCATGAAATTCCAGCACGGTATCTATACTGGCCCTCCCCCTCGCAGCGCTCGACCCCTCCCGCGGCGCGGGCAGGGGTCGGATATCTAAACTTTGCAGCAGTCACAACTTAATAACTGCACGACCACTTTCGGGGAGAGGGCCTGGCGGTTGGCCGCTTAATAACTCACCTTGCGGCGAAGTTGGTCAGCAATCTCCGCTGGCAACGCATCGATCTGTCGATCGACATCGTTCCGGTTGCCTTGGATGTCGATTGTTTCCGCTCCGCGGGACGTCATCAAGGTCGCTTGGATGCGAATCTGGCCGTTCACGTTGCTGACCGACACGCTCTCGCCTGTGTTCGACAACGCCGTGTTCGGTAACGATGGGCTCGATGCCGACGAATAGGCTCGTGACATGGTCGCCAATTCAACTACCGCGGTTCGTAGCCCTTTTTCGGTCAACAGCTCGACGGTGGCACCGTCATGCACGGGGCGAACATCTTGGATGCGGCTCAGGTCCTGCGAGTCAATCGACAGCATCACCATACCGGCTTCGATGCCAGCCCGATCTGCCGCAGATCCTTTCGCAACCTTAACGACCAGCAATCCGTTGCCGTTTGCCAGCAAGTCGTGGCATTGGGTGAACAGTGCCGGGACCTTCATCACTTGGATTCCCCAAGTTTGGCAGGGAGTGGTTTTGGGGGGCATCCCAAAGATCGGGGCGTTGCCGTTGGCTGGCCCGACAGGCATGCCTGACATGACTTGGCGGCGAATCGAATCCACGTCGACTTGGCCCGATGAATCGAACAGAGGTGGCTGAGCACAGCAAAGAGTCACGGTGGTGATTGCAGCAACAGCGAGGGTAGCGAGGCGATACATGATTGGGTTTCCTTGAAAGAGAGATGGTTTTTGCGAAGTCGAGGGCTGAGGTTTGATGCCCCTTCCGAAAGGAACGGGCGATGGATTGGGGAGGTGGCTTACCAGCGGCGGAAGAACCGACGGGTCCGGGCACCGGTGTGAGTATGGGTATGGTTTCCGAATCCCGTCACGTTGCTGCCGCCCGAAATGCCTCCGAACGTTTGTTGGGTGCCGCCGCCCGCGATCACTCGCGAATTACCGCCGATCGTCCGGACGCCACCGTGGCTGACATGCGTGCCATTTTGTCCGATCGACAGATTGAAATTATGTCCCACTCCGACGCCGCCGTGGTTCACGCCGATCGAATGCGACAGGGACAATCCGTTCGGTCCCGCACCGATCGCCAAGCCGCGACCCATGCTTCCGCCCGGTCCGACGCGTGAGTCCGTGTCGGTATGCGTCCACATGCCACCCGCTGTGGCATCGGCTCCGGCGAAACCAGGGCCGACATCGACGATCGTGCCCGCGCTTTGAGCGTTCGCGGTGACCGTCATCAAGCAGGCGGCAAGTGAGGCGAAAAGGGACGTGCGAACGGCGTTAGAGAGTAGGTTTTGAAACATCGTGGTGTCTCCTGCAAAGAGTGAGTGTGAATGGGTTGAACACTCTGCAAGGCGAACCCCAACCGCCAAAGGGGCCAAAAAAATGTTGGAGTTCAGGCTTCAGCCGCAAAAAGTCAGATCTCAGTCACCAGATCAAAGTCAACGGCAAGACAAGATCGCCTAAAGGCTACGACTCCAGCGCACACCGCCATCGCCTGAAGCCCTTGCTCTCGCGTATCGATTGTCCGCCTTGCTCTGGGCTGATGCAAATGCTGTGGACGCACCCAAGCCGTCAACCCAACTACACGCTGGCTCCCTTCTCCCCCGATTTTCGGGGGAGAAGGGCTGGGGATGAGGGGGTGTGCGCTGGAGTCGTAGCCTTCGGGCGATTGCGGAATGAGCAAAAGCGGCTAAAGCCTGAACTCCAACCCCTCTCCTCGCGAGAGGTCGTGCAGTTTTTAAGTTGTGACTGCTGAAGTGTTTAGGTATCCAACCACCCCTGCCCGCGCAGCGGGAGGGGTCGAGCGCAGCGAGGGGGAGGGCCGGTATAGAAACAGTGCTGGAATTTCATGTTGTCATCGCAGCCCGTTTTCCCTCTCCCTCGCTTAGGCTCGACCTCTCCCAGAGGGAGAGGTAAATCTTGTAAGTCTTTTTCAATCAACAACTTAAAAACTGCACGACCGCGCGAGCGTGGGGGACGGCAGACAAATGACACACGGATTCCTGTTTTCTTTCATGCCGCAGATATTTCAGCCATGAGCCCCAGATCGCGGATAGCGCATCCGGGGTGGGAAAGGCAAGCCAGCCTCCTTCGGGGTCGCTTGCCCATTCGAACTCACGTTCATCCGGCCCCCCCTACTCGGCTTCGCTGACCACCACGATCCATCCGGTATCGGCGACCTCGGCCGACCGACCGCGGATCATCACCGGTTCCATCGCTACAAGCGCCCGTTCGTCTCGAATCGGATCGTCGATCTCGACCACCATCTCTTCGAGCGTCCGCGGCGCTGCCATTTCGGAGGGGTAGGCGCGTTGGCGGCGCAACTGCAACATTCGCGTGACCCACGCGTCGCTCAAATGCGGCAACTCATCCCGCTCGCTTCGCTGTCCTAAATCGGGGTGCTGCAGCAGCAGGCCGCGTTGTTTTTCAAACTGATCCGGTCGGGTGTCGATCAACCACGTGTTGGGGTCCATCGCAAAATCGCCCAGTTCAACCGACATCCCCATCACCCCGATCCGCTGTCGCGCATAGTTCTCGACCTCCGCATCGTAGATCGGCACCGAGAACGAAACCTTTAAGGTTCGCGTGTTGGTGCTTTCATAGGCCGCCGACATATGGACGATGCGGCCCGAAAGTGGCTTGGGCATGTCGGCGTCGTTGCTGATCGTACTCAAGTCCAAATCGTGACCGCGGCCATGAAAGTAGTCGCGGTGTCGAAAATTGCGACCGATGCTGTCGCCCGCTCGAACGCGAGCCAGCTGGGTGCCTTCGATGCCTTGCACAAACCACGAATCCGATTTGACGGCTTGTTGGTTATCGATGTATCTCGCTTGTAGCCAATTCTGCAGCTCACTGCGCTCGGGGTCCAACGCGCTCAACAGCAGTGCTCCGGCGTCACGGTTTGGATCGGCCGGCGTTTCCGGGATCTTGGCATTCAGATCCAAGATCAATTGCCGAAGCACCGGCGAGGCGGCTTCCGCCTCCAACACACGCCATCTTAAATCGATTTCGTTGCCAATCGACTTTGCCAAAAACTTCGCCGACGTCGCCATCGACTCACGCCGCAAACGTTCCGTAATGGTATGAGCCTCTTCGGCATCTTTGCGCAAATAGGTTTCGCGTGTTGCGTAGGCCCCCAGTGTCAAAAAGGCGAATCCGGCCAAGATCGACCCCAGTACCAATGCCACCAGTGCCGTTTGTGTCGCGCTGCGGTGATGGCGTGCCACACGCATCCAGCGAGCGACCCACGATTCCTGGTGAGCTGCGACCGGTTCATCCGCCAAAAAGGCCTCGACATCTTCGGCCATCTTCAATGCGGTCGCATAGCGATCGGTCGGCTTCAGTTTCAGTGCCTTGTGAGCGATCGAGGCCAGTGGCGGAGGGACGCTCGGTCGAACTTCGCGAACCGGCGTCAATTCTCCATCGATCACCCGCTGTTTGATCTGTGCAAAGGAATCACCGTCGACCGGTGGTCTGCCGCACAAGATCTTGTACAGCGTTGCCCCCAAGCTATAGACATCGCTCGCCGGTGTCGGATCCAATTTCGATGCCTGTTCCGGGCTCATGTAGACCGGCGTCCCGGCGCCGTGGCCCGACGTGCTGCTGTCGCTCGAAAGCGCCGGCATCAGCGTCTGCTCGCCGCTCTGGCGAAACGGTTCGTCACGGATCACCGGGATCGCCAATCCCCAATCGACGACGATCGTTTCACCGTACTTACCCAGCATGACGTTGGCGGGTTTGATGTCGCGATGGACGATACCGCGGTTGTGCGCGTAGGCGATCGTTTGACAGACCGACACGAAATGGGTCAGCAATTGGCGGTAGCGACGATCGTTCTCGATCCGGTGCGTCGCCGTTTCGGTCGTGTGTTCGTGCAGCGAGCGAACAAGATCGTCCATCGATTGCCCATCGATAAACCGCATCGCGTAGAACGGATCGCCATCGGAAGTTTCGCCGATGCCGTACAGCGGAATCACTCCGGGGTGTTCGAGCCGCGCGGTCACTTCGGCTTCCAATCGAAAGCGTTCGCGGCAAACCGGGTCGCTCGCCAGGTGTTGGTGCAGGAACTTGACCGCCACACGGCGATGTGCCGACATGTCCTCGCCGACGTAGACCGCCCCCAGACCGCCTCGCTGCAAGAACTCCAATTCTTCGATTGAAGATTGGACCGGCAATCGGACGCCAACCAGCTTCTGAGATTTGAAACCCGTACCGAGGGGGCCCTTGCCGATTCGGGTATCGATCGCTCGCAGTTGTGCGATCCGCAATCGCACCTCGTCAAACAATTCGGGATGCGAGGCACAAAGCGATTCCGCCGAGATCGATTCGCCTCGCTCGTGAGCCTCCTCCCAACGATCCAGTAGATCGTCGATTAGCGAATCGGGATCACGGCTTTCGAGTTCGCTCATGGCGCGGTCGGTGGGTGTGGGATGATCATCGTACGTTGCGACCGCATCGCCGTCGGTGGGTTTGGATTGATCCCGAAGGGGATCACAGAGGGTAGCCGTGGGCCGAGCGTAGCGATGCCCACGGATAACGGTTGCACGACGATGGGGGCGATCCTGGAGGGATTGATCCCGAAGGGGATCATAGAGGGTAGCCGTGGGCCGAGCGTAGCGATGCCCACGGATAACGGTTGCACGACGATGGTCCGATCCTGGAGGGATCGGAGATGCATTTGTCTGCGACCGCTTTCGCGGTCGAAAGCGTGTGTGGGCGATCTCGGTTCCGGGGGTGTTCGCTTTCGCTCAAACCCCCGGCTACGATCTTGGACCACGACGTGGTCCGGTGGATTGATCCCGAAGGGGATCACAGAGGGTAGCCGTGGGCCGAGCGTAGCGATGCCCACGGATGACGGTTGTACGACGATGGTCCGATCCTGGAGGGATCGCAGATGCATTTGTCTGCGACCGCTTTCGCGGTCGAAAGCGTGTGTGGGCGATCTCGGTTCCGGGGGTGTTCGCTTTCGCTCAAACCCCCGGCTACGATCTTGGACCACGTCGTGGTCCGGTGGATTGATCCCGAAGGGGATCACAGAGGGTAGCCGTGGGCCGAGCGCAGCGATGCCCACGGATGACGGTTGCACGACGATGGTCCGATCCTGTAGGGATCGCAGATGCATTTGTCTGCGACCGCTTTCGCGGTCGAAAGCGTGTGTGGGCGATCTCGGTTCCGGGGGTGTTCGCTTTCGCTCAAACCCCCGGCTACCATCTTGGACCACGTCGTGGTCCGGTGGATTGATCCCGAAGGGGATCACAGAGGGTAGCCGTGGGCCGAGCGTAGCGATGCCCACGGATAACGGTTGCCTCGCGATGGAACCGATCCTGGAGGGATCGCAGTTCGGACTCTGCGACCGCTCACGCGGTCGTTCACGGTTGGCAGGCGTTGCGGTTCCGGGGGTGTTCGCTCCGCTCAAACCCCCGGCTACCCTCTTCGACCGCCTCGCGGTCGGTGGTTGCCGGATGATCGCCGTGTCCTGCGACCGCCTCGCGGTTGGTGGGTTGATCCCAAACGGGATCACAGAGGGTAGCCGTGGGCTGAGCGTAGCGATGCCCACGGATAACGGTTGCCTCGCGATGGAACCGATCCTGGAGGGATCGCAGCTCGGATTCTGCAACCGCATCGCGGTCGGTGGGATGACCGTCATACCTTTCAAAACAACACGTCCTCTCCGAATCGCAATCTCTTTAAATCGCAATACTCTGTCGGGTCGAATCATTCAATCGATCGTGCAGCATCAACCTTGCTGATCGCCACAGTCGTTTCACACTTCGTGTTGAAACCCCCAGCAGCTCCGCCACCTCGTCTTGCTTCAATTCATGGTACCACAGCAATTCGAACACTTCTCGCTCGCGGTCAGGCAATTGGTCCACGCATTCGTGAAAATCGCTCCACGCTTGCAGCTCCGCGGGGTTCCCCGTCGGGTCCCCCGGATCGAAGGCTGCGGCGCGGTCCTGGAGCGCGCCGGCATCGCGAGGCTGGGTGGCATGGTTGGCCCCTTGGCCTTGCGGCCCGCGATAGTGGCGGCACAAGTCGATCAACTCGCGTCGGATCTGGAGTGCGGCCAAACGAAAAAAATGCCGCGTATCGTCGATCTTTGTCGAAGACATCGCTTGATACAGCCGCATCGAAGCATTTTGAAAGACATCCTCGGTCTGTTCCCAGCGTCCCACGCCACGGAAATCGCGTTTCATCTTGGCCGTCAAACGGATCAGCCGGTCTTGGGTCAGATTCAGCAGTTCGCCGCGAACCGCCGTATCACCGTCGCGAAGCATCTGCAAGCAGCGTTCGATCGCAATCGTCTGTTCGCCAAAACAAGAAGGTTCCGACATCGTCATTCCCATCACAAAAAAAGTTCAACGCAAGTGTTGGAGTTCAGGCTTCAGCCGCAAAAAGTCAGATCACAGTCACCAGCAAGACAAGATCGCCTAAAGGCTACAACTCCAACACCTACCGCAATCGCCTAAAGGCTACGACTCCAGCGCGTGTTGGAGTTCAGGCTTAGCCGCCTTCGATCCTTGCGAGTTCACCCAAATCGCTCGCACGCCAATTCACAGTACTTCAAACGATGGTACCACCATCGCCCCCCACTTATCCACCAAAAAAGCGGCCGACCACGGCAAGCAAATCAATTTTTCACATTCGGGAAAGCAAAACGCAATCAAAGCCCGCAATCGGTAAAGGCAGTGAGCAGTGAGCAGTGAGCAGTGAGCTGACATCTGACATCTGACATCTGATTTTTCTTGTCCCTTTTCCTTGCCCGGTTCCGCTGTGTCAGGGTGTTGAGACGAGCTCGACACACGAAACACAAACGACACCTTCACTCTCCTTCCCTTTCGAGGAACCCGAACGATGAAAACGACCGCTATCCTGACCGCACTTTTCGCTGCTCTGATGACCCTTTCGACCGCGACGGCACAAAACCGAGTGCAGGTCGTGCCGACGCCGATGCCCATCGCACCTCCCGGCCAGCCGGCAGCCGTTTACTTCCTTGGCGTTTACACCTCGACCGTCATGCTGCCGGGATCGGGCGGCGGTGGCCCACTTGGACCGGTTGCGATGGTCCAGCCACGGATCATGCCGGTGCCGGGTCCAGGCCCTCAGCCGCAGTACGGGCAACGGATCGACAGCGTCGTGCCGGGATCACCCGCCGCGGCAGTCGGATTGGAGCGAGGCGACATCTTGGTGACGGCGAACCATGTTCCGTTAACGTGCAAAGGCGAATTGTCGCGAGCGATCAACAGCAGTGGCGGTCAACTGCATTTGACGGTGATCAATGTCCGCACGGGCCAGCCACAGCACTTAACGGCCTACCCACGCTACCAAGGCGGCCCGGTCGCCTACGGCAACCGCTAAGGCGAGCATAGCCCACGGATCCCAACCAAGCCGGCCCTTCCAAACGAAGGAGCCGGCTCGGCTCGTTGGAGTTCAGGCTTCAGCCGCAAAAAGCCAGATCACAGTCACCAGCGAGACAGGATCGCCTAAAGGCTACGACTCCAGCGCCCGTTGGAGTTCAGGCTTTAGCCGCTCGAGCGCAACACAAACTCAAGCCGGGCTCCCCTCGCCCCATTTTGAGGTCGTGCAGTTTTTAAGTTGTTGATTGAAAAAGACTTACAAGATTTACCTCTCCCTTTGGGCTCGTTGTACCACATAAGTTAGACGCTTGAAAAATTTTTTGCACCTGGCCCAAAAGCGTTCCATGCGTTGGACAGGTCGTAGGATCTCTGGATTCCAACCCAAAGCGTTTGCGTCCCAGGATCGTTCTTTGGTCGATCGATGAAGCCGC
>NZ_SJPV01000040.1 GCF_007860135.1 Novipirellula artificiosorum | reverse complement strand
ACTTGGGCCATCAGAGCTCGGATAGAAGAATGGGGAACCGGATCGTTTAAACGCAAACTCAATCAACAACCACCCCAACACAACAGTCACTTGACAGCAGCAAACATTTCATAGAAGTGGACGAGGCAACGAGTCCTCCCTGATTCGCCGTATGCCGCCGTAGGCTGGGGACTCGTGGCCTCGTCCACTACCCCAAGATTGAATTTGGACAAAGCACTAGATTGTTCGGTAGACATTTTCGTCCGTCGTCGTCGCGCCGTGAAGCGTACAGATGCGTGCCGCAAACTGAACGGCCCGATCAAGCACTTCTTGGTACGGTAACGCTCGCAACAGCCCGTCGATCGTCGCGGCGGCAAAACCGTCGCCCGCCCCCACGGTGTCCACCATCACATCCGGTTTGGGGGCCGCAGCAAACGTCAACTGATCGCCTTCGATCGCATAGGCGCCACGGGAACCGCAGGTGATGAAGTATACCTCGCCCCCATGTTGGTCACGGAACGACTGCACCGCTCGCAAAATTTGATCATCCGTCTGGCAAGGCATGCTCGATAGCCATTCCAATTCTTCATCGTTCAGCTTCACAAACTTGGCGTCTTGCACCAACACCGGCAACCATTGCCGATCAAACCAGGGCTGGCGAATGTTGATGTCGACAAAACGAGGAACCTGAGCCGCTGCGGCTTGTCGACCGAGCCTTGTGATCGTTTCCCGAGATTGTTCGCCACGCAAAGCCAACGACCCATGATAAAGCAACGAAAACGAATCGGCCGACTCGAACAACGGCACCGGACGAATGAAGTCATAGGCGCACGGAAAAACAATCTCATAAGAGGGCTGGCCCTGGTCAAGGCTGACCTCCACCGTGCCGGTTCGTTGCCCCGGCAACGTCTGCAAACCGACCAAATCCATGTTCCACTGAGCCATCCGCTGGCGAATCGTCTTGCCATCGAGATCGTCGCCCACTGCCGAAACAAACGTCGGACGTTGCTGCAATCCCCGCAAATTCCATGCCACATTGAAGGGGGCGCCACCCAGTATTTTTCGCCCATCTTCGAACTGGTCAAAAAGCACCTCGCCGACAATCAGCGGGGCGAGTCGAAGGGAAGAGGAAGTGGACATGGTCTCCTTGGCATTTCCGCGATCAGCGTGGGAAAAGGGTAACAACCCCCACATTGTACCGGATTCGGCGTAGGGGACCAATCGTGTGCCAAACGTTCCCTTGCGCGGATGATTCGCGGCGCAAGTTGGTGTACCGCCTTTACAGAACGTCCGGCTTAGGCCTTGTCGGTAGCAGCGACCACGACGTGGTCAAAGAAGGTAGCCATGGGCTGAGCGCAGCGATGCCCATGGATCACTTGGAGGTTGTGCAGTTTAGCGTCCCCCATCCAGAGAGATGATAGTGATCGACTCAAGTCGCGATGATGGATTCTGGCTCCCCTCGCCCCGCGTGCTCGCGGGGAGAGGTCGTCCGGTTTTTTAGTTGTGACTAACACCGTGTTTAGGTATCCAACCACCCCTGCCCGCGCAGCGGGAGGGGTCGAGCGCAGCGAGGGGGAGGGCCCCCAGGGCGCGTCGACTTTGGGCTGTGAAACCTAACCGCTTGGCGGAACGTGCGATTTATAAGTTGCGTTTTTGTGTTTCAGAGGTGTTGTGAGCGGCCGGGGGTGTTCGCTTCGCTCTCACCCCCGGCTACCACCTTTGACCACTCCGTGGTCGTTTTCCTTGGTTTGACCCATTTCCTAAGTTAGACGCTCTTTTGAGGCGGCATCGGTTGAGAAATGCCGGCTAAACTGGATGATTCGTTGGAGTGGTAGGCTTTAGCCGATTGCGTGCTGGATCCCTGCTGAATCGGCTAAAGCCTACGACTCTAACGTGCGCAGTCTGTTTTTGACTCAATCGGTGTGAGCTGATTGCATACAAAGGGTTACGGGGAATAGGTTTGGACGGATGAATAACCCTCCACGACTGCCCCGCGATGACCAGAAGGAACTCGGCGACCTCAAGCTACGAAAAACGCCCGCGGCAACGGTTGCCGCGGGCGCTAATCACTTTAGGATGCGTCGGAGCTCGCCGAGGCTAAAACTCGCCTTGCACCGATTCTTTACTGGCGCGGGTACCGAGGGCACCCCACAAACCGTACGGGCTCTTCGACCCCGGCGGGTTGATGCTGCCGACCTTGACGACCGGGGCACGGCTGTTGCCCGCTTCGATCGAATCGGTGATGAACTTCACCGCCCCGTCACCCATCAAGACATGCACGCCGCCTTGGTGACGGCTGCTCGGAGGTTCCGAACCGGTATCAAAGTCGCCGGATCCGCCCATGCAAACCTCGCGGTTCGGAGCGGTCATCGTGGTGAAGCAGGTGTAAACCGGAACCGAGTCCGACCAACGGTAACCCCGCTTCCAACCGTTGCTGCGCAATCCAGGGTTCGCGGTATCCCCTACCGCCGCATCCCAATACTGAGGACGAAGCGAGTCAATCAGGCCCGTAGCGTCGGCACAAGCCGATGGATTGTTGTGGATATTGTTCCAGCCAATCCCGTAGTAGGGATCGGTGCGGATGTCACGGTCACCCAATCCGGTGGCGATTTCACCCACGGCGATCGTATTCGACAAGCCGTCGAGAATGTCGCGGAACTTGGCGTTGCCCTTACGCATGTAGAAGAAGCCACGGTTCGCTGCGTTGGCTGCATTGATGTGACCTTGGTTCCAACTGTTGCTTTCCCAACGCCAGAAACCCCAGTTGACCCAGTCGGAGCTGTCGCCAATGCAAGCTGCATAGTTGGTTCGTGCCATCGCAGGGGCTCCCGAACCGGGATCGCTCGGGCAACGGAACCCAGGAATCTCCGTCATCCAAGGATCGTAGTCGGTGCTCCAGGGACGCGGCCCCATCGGTTGACAGTCACCATTGACATCGGTCCAAGCGATCACGCCATCCTGATTCAGGTCATACGGATTGCTGATCTGCTCCCAAAGCGCTTGTTGCTCGATGAAGGGAGTGATCGGAATTAACCAGCTCAATCGACGACGGTTATGATCGGGCGTCGAGTTTCCGTTGGTATCATGACGGAACGTACCACCACCTTGGGTCGGAATCTGACCGAACGCCGAGTGGTAGTTATGAAGCGCCAAGCCGATCTGCTTGACATTGTTACTGCAACTCATACGACGAGCTGCTTCGCGGGCTGCCTGAACCGCAGGCAAAAGAAGGCCAACCAAAACACCGATGATCGCAATGACCACCAGCAACTCGACCAGCGTGAAACCACGCCGATCCAAACGATTCGAATTCATGAGAAACTCTCCAGGAATAGCAATACACATTAGAACCAGTCCCCTGCACCATGCAGCGAACAAACTACCGAACGCATCCGCCGAGCAACGTCAGCGCAAACCGCCAGCTCCGTGGCAGGGACGGAGGTTCCAAACATTGAAAACAAGCGACTGCCGAAGGAGGGCGTCAACCCAGCATTCAACAGCGTTCCTTCGAAGAGACAGGACACGCCGTGAATTTGAAGGACAACTCAACGCCTTCCAATACGAAACTTCTGATCCATTAAATGCCTGGGCCTCGAATTGGTTCCGAGGAATTATTCGGATTGTTGGAAATTAAGAAACGCCCGTGACATTCATGCCAGGGGCCTCTTCCTTTTTCTTCCGATCACCGACACCGGTGCGCTGATGACGCCCCAGGACTTGCCGAGTGGTCAATCACAATTTGAGGGTTGCTGTGAATTTGTAGAACGGACTTCCAGTCCGTTCTTTATTGACCGAAATGACAGACGGCAAGTCCGTCCTTCCCCAGTTCTTCGCTGTGACAAACCACGAGGCTAGCCCGGATGATTCGCGGCGCAAGTTGGTGTAACGCTTTTAGAGAGGAGCCAACTTAGGGAGTGCCCGGTAGCAGTGACCACGTCGTGATCAATGAGGGTAGCCATCGGCTGAGCGCAGCGATGCCCATGGATCACTTGGAGGTTGTGCAGTTTAGCGCCCCCCATCCAGAGAGATGATAGTGATCGACTCAAGTCGCGATGATGGATTCTGGCTCCCCTCGCCCCGCGTGCTCGCGGGGAGAGGTCGTCCGGTTTTTTAGTTGTGACTAACACCGTGTTTAGGTATCCAACCACCCCTGCCCGCGCAGTGGGAGGGGTCGAGCGCAGCGAGGGGGAGGGCCCCCAGGGCGCGTCGACTTTGGGCTGTGAAACCTAACCGCTTGGCGGAACGTGCGATTTATAAGTTGCGTTTTTGTGTTTCAGAGGTGTTGTGAGCGGCCGGGGGTGTTCGCTTCGCTCTGACCCCCGGCTACCCTCTTTGACCACTCCGTGGTCGTTTTCCTTGGTTTGACCCATTTCCTAAGTTAGACGCTCTTTTGAGGCGGCATCGGTTGAGAAAATGCCGGCTAAGTCCGGATGGTTCGTTGGAGTGGTAGGCTTTAGCCGATTGCGTGCTGGATCCCTGCTGAATCGGCTAAAGCCTACGACTCCAACGTGCGCAGTCTGTTTTTGACTCAATCGGTGTGAGCTGATTGCATACAAAGGGTTACGGGGAATAGGCTTGGACGGATGAAGAACCCTCCACGGCTGCCCCGCGATGACCAGAAGGAACTCGGCGACCTCAAGCTACGAAAAACGCCCGCGGCAACGGTTGCCGTGGGCGCTAGTCACTTCACGATGCGTCGGAGCTCGCCGAGGCTAAAACTCGCCTTGCACCGATTCTTTACTGGCGCGAGTACCAAGGGCACCCCACAAACCGTACGGGCTCTTCGATCCCGGTGGGTTGATGCTGTTGACCTTGACGACCGGAGCACGGCTGTTGCCCGCTTCGATCGAATCGGTGATGAACTTCACCGCACCGTCACCCATCAAGACGTGCACGCCACCTTGGTGACGGCTGCTCGGAGGTTCCGAACCGGTATCAAAGTCGCCGGATCCCCCCATGCAAACCTCGCGGTTCGGAGCGGTCATCGTGGTGAAACAGGTGTAAACCGGAACCGAGTCGGACCAACGGTAACCCCGCTTCCAACCATTGCTGCGCAATCCCGGGTTTGCGGTATCCCCGACCGCCGCATCCCAATACTGAGGACGCAGCGAGTCAATCAGCCCACCGGCGTCGGCACAGGCCGATGGATTGTTGTGGATCGCGTTCCAACCGATCCCGTAATAGGGATCGGTGCGGATGTCGCGGTCACCCAATCCGGTGGCAATTTCACCCACGGCGACCGTATTGGACAAGCCGTCAAGGATGTCGCGGAATTTCATCGCTTTGCGAGGGTAAAAGAAGCCACGGTTCGCGGCGTTGGCTGAGTTGATGTGACCTTGATTCCAGCTGTTGCTTTCCCAACGCCAGAAACCCCAGTTGACCCAGTCCGTGCTGTCGCCAATGCAAGCCGCATAGTTGGTGCGTGCCATCGCTGGAGCGCCCGAACCGGGATCGCTTGGGCAACGGAATCCAGGGATCTCGGTCATCCATGGATCGTAATTGGTATTCCAAGGCTCAGGACCCATCGCAGGGTAATCAACGACACCATCCGCATCGCGGTCAAAAGGATTGTTGATCTGCTCCCACAACGCTTGCTGTTCGATGAACGGCGTCATCGGAATCAACCAGCTTAGCCGACGACGGTTGTTGTTACCGCCGTTAGTGTTGTCCAAAAACGTACCACCGGCTTGAGTCGGACATTGCCCGAATGCCGAGTGATAATTGTGAAGTGCCAAGCCAATCTGCTTGACGTTGTTGCTGCAACTCATTCGACGAGCTGCTTCGCGCGCTGCCTGAACCGCAGGCAACAGTAACCCGACCAACACACCGATGATGGCAATCACCACCAGCAACTCCACCAGCGTAAAACCACGCCGATCCTGTCGTCGTGAATTCATGTAACTCTCCTAAAAATCAGATTGAAGTGATCTGTACGTAAAAATTCGATCCTCCGCACCATGCGAAGCATCCACATCGCTCTCAGCAAATCTTGTTCTTAGCGAAAAACGACGAACTCGCCTCCAGTGGCTGCAACTTGCAGCGTGCCCCGTCGATCACCTCGCCAAACAACACCATCCTACTTCCTCTCTACAAAAGGGGACACCCACATTTTTCACCCCGCGTCAATTTGCCTTAAGCGCCGGTTCAGCACGCCTGCGTGCATTCGCTCAACCTCACACGCGAGCGAAAAAACCAGCGCGCACCGATACCCCATGCGGATTCATGGCTGGTGCGAAAAACAAATAGGTGGGGGCCAAAACAGGTGGGCACTCATCCCTTTCCAGGGATGACGAGTCAACAACGTGCAACCAAGCTTTGCTGAGTCGCCATGAAGCAGTGATCACTCGCAACTTGATCCTAATAACGATCGGATGATATGCAAGACCGTCGTAGACAGGAGCGATCGACTTGACGGCATGCGCTCCCTGCCGAAATGGGGATGCAACCGCAAAGACGGTATCCACGCACCGGCCGACGCCTCAACGATGCACCCACCACTGCGTGCAGCAAAAAGGGGACACCCCTGAACGAGACGTTTCTCTCGTGATTCCTCGTGTCATTGAAGCGAATCAAACGGAAACGTCAGAGCCAAGCCAACTTCAAATTCGAGGACGGGACAGCCACCGGTCGACCGCTGACTGGCAGCTGCTGACGGTCCGAAGGGCGATGTCGGCGCGTCAAAAAGCCGCATGCAATAAAAATTGCATACGGCTTCGAGTGAATCACCAAGGGCTAGGGCGTGCCCAGAATTTCCGAGGCGATGCTAAAAATCGCCCTCGACCGATTCCTTACTTGCACGCGTTCCCAAAGCACCCCACAAACCGTACGGGCTCTTCGATCCCGGTGGGTTGATGCTGCCGACCTTGACGACCGGAGCACGGCTGTTGCCTGCTTCGATCGAATCGGTGATGAACTTCACCGCACCGTCACCCATCAAGCAATGCACGCCACCTTGGTGACGGCTGCTCGGAGGTTCCGAACCGGTATCAAAGTCACCGCCACCGCCCATGCAAACCTCGCGGTTCGGAGCGGTCATCGTGGTGAAACAGGTGTAAACCGGAACGGAGTCCGACCAACGGAAACCACGCTTCCAAGTGTTGTTTCGCAATCCTGGGTTGGTGTTCCCGACCGAGGCATCCCAGTACTGGGGACGCAACGAGTCAATCAGCCCGCCAGCGTCGGCACAGGCCGAAGGATTGTTGTGAATCGTTCCCCAGCCAATCCCGTAATAGGGATCGGTGCGGATGTCGCGGTCACCCAATCCGCTGGCGATTTCGCCAACTGCGATGGTGTTGGACAAGCCGTCAAGGACGTCGCGGAACTTGGCGTTGCCCTTACGCATGTAGAAGAAACCACGGTTCGCTGCGTTAGCCGAATTGATGTGACCTTGGTTCCAACTATTGTTTTGCCAACGCCAAAAACCCCAGTTAACCCAGTCCGAGCTGTCACCGATGCAACAAGCGTAATTGGTTCGTGCCATCGCAGGGGCTCCCGAACCTGGATCGCTCGGGCAGCGGAACCCAGGAATCTCGGTCATCCAAGGATCGTAGTTCGTGTTCCATGGGCGCGGCCCCATTGGTTGACAGTCACCGTTGACATCCGTCCAAGCGATCACGCCGTCCCCGTCCATGTCATAAGGATTGCTGATCTGCTCCCAAAGCGCTTGTTGCTCGATGAAGGGAGTGATCGGAATCAACCAACTCAAACGACGACGGTTATGGTCGGGCGTCGCGTTTCCGTTGGTATCGTCACGGAACGTACCACCACCTTGGGTCGGAATCTGACCGAACGCCGAGTGGTAGTTGTGAAGTGCCAAGCCGATTTGCTTGACGTTGTTACTGCAACTCATACGACGAGCTGCTTCGCGGGCTGCCTGAACCGCAGGCAAAAGAAGTCCGACTAAGACACCGATGATGGCAATGACCACCAACAATTCGACCAGCGTAAAGCCAGTCACACGTTTTCGACGTGCACTCATACGAGCTCTCCTAAACGAAAAAGAAATGAAAATACTTGAACGGAAAAGGGCACCCTCCTTCAGTCCCTGGCCTGTTCGACCAGAATGGGCAAGCGCAGGCCCCAAAAAACCTCGCGGTGCCGCGAAAGGACCTTACTGCCATAACCCCAGTTTGGCAGTACGCAATGGCCGAATCAAGCGATTTGGGCGATATCTGTGGCGCAACAGATGCCAGCCATTCGAAACCTGTCTCAATACCCAACGAAGAGAAACGACAAGAAACCCTTCTTTCTTACGCCATTCAACCAGCCTGGCGAGGGTATTTCGAGGAGAGATAAGACAGAAGTCGGTTGACCGAAAACAAACCACAAATCAACCCGACCACCTGCCTCGGCCCTGCCCTGGATGCGGCGCACGCCCCGGGCAATTCGAGCTCTGAAAGGGCCAAGCAGCAAATCAAAAAAATCGGAATTTATTGGGTGGATGCGCTAGCAACGGCCCCGAACCCCCCGATCGCTCAAACCAGGAATTGCGATCAAGTCGAACCGCGGTGGCGCTGCAACGAGCCACCGAACAGCCTGCCGCCAACCCACGAAGTGGAAAGCGGCACTCGCCGCAACGCTACCGAACCATCCAGATTTCAGGATTGCCGGAAAATCACAATTGCAAACAGGAAAAAAAACAGAGAATTTTCCTGAACGCTTTCCAGCTAAGCCGGAAACTTCGCTGCTTCACGCTCGAACTCATCCCAAGCGAGAATCCGAAATCACCGCGCGGCGACAAGACTTGCCCCATACAAAAAACAGCCCCGGATTCGCAAACACGATCCCGGGGCTGGAAGATTCTCTCTAATCGGAGGCGGCACTAAAAATCGCCGCTTACCGATTCCTTACTAGCACGCGTTCCCAAAGCACCCCACAAACCGTACGGGCTCTTCGAACCTGGTGGGTTGATGCTGCCGTTCTTGACAACGGGAGCTCGGCTGTTGCCTGCTTCGATCGAATCGGTGATGAACTTCACCGCACCGTCACCCATCAAGCAATGCACGCCACCTTGGTGACGGCTGCTTGGCGGTTCCGAACCGGTATCAAAGTCACCGCCACCGCCCATGCAAACCTCGCGGTTCGGAGCGGTCATCGTGGTGAAACAGGTGTAAACCGGAACCGAGTCGGACCAACGGAAACCACGCTTCCAAGTGTTGTTTCGCAATCCTGGGTTGGTGTTCCCGACCGAGGCATCCCAGTACTGGGGACGCAACGAGTCAATCAGCCCGCCAGCGTCGGCACAGGCCGAAGGATTGTTGTGAATCGTTCCCCAGCCAATCCCGTAATAGGGATCGGTGCGGATGTCGCGATCACCCAAGCCGGTGGCGATTTCGCCAACTGCGATGGTGTTGGACAAGCCGTCAAGGACGTCGCGGAACTTGGCGTTGCCCTTACGCATGTAGAAAAAACCACGGTTCGCTGCGTTGGCCGCATTGATGTGACCTTGGTTCCAAGTGTTGTTTTGCCAGCGCCAGAAACCCCAGTTGACCCAATCCGAGCTGTCACCGATGCAACAGGCGTAGTTGGTTCGTGCCATGGCAGGGGCTCCCGAACCTGGATCGCTCGGGCAACGGAACCCAGGAATCTCGGTCATCCAAGGATCGTAGTTCGTGTTCCATGGGCGCGGCCCCATTGGTTGACAGTCACCGTTGACATCCGTCCAAGCGATCACGCCGTCCTGATTCAAATCGTAAGGATTGCTGATCTGCTCCCAAAGCGCTTGTTGCTCGATGAAGGGAGTGATCGGAATCAACCAACTCAAACGACGACGGTTATGGTCGGGCGTCGAGTTTCCGTTGGTATCGTCACGGAACGTACCACCACCTTGGATCGGAATTTGACCGAATGCCGAGTGGTAGTTGTGAAGTGCCAAGCCGATTTGCTTGACGTTGTTGCTGCAACTCATACGACGAGCTGCTTCGCGCGCTGCCTGCACCGCAGGCAAAAGAAGTCCAACTAAAACACCGATGATCGCGATGACCACCAGCAATTCGACCAGCGTAAAACCGGTCACACGATTTCGACGTGCGCTCATACAGTTTCTCCTGAAACAAAAAAGAAATGAGAATTTGGAAGCAACTCCCGGCGCCACGAGTGCTCCACGATCGACTAGATCTGTGATGACAAGAGGGTGTTTCGAGTACGCCAAGGGGAATACTACGATTTAGCGGAGCCGCAAACACCCTTACGACCACGCCACAATTGTGGCAGATTTGCGGCGAAAAAGCAACCACGCTGAGCTCTCAAGACGAAAACAATCATCAACTGGCCGAAACAGAACTCAATCCGGTTGGAAACTCAGTGCTTTCACCCACCCTTATCGGGTCAAAAACAAAATACATCGCAGAGGGGAAACGACTCCTCCACACGGCGCATTAAAGGCGATCCCATCACCACAAAATCAACCATAAATGCCCTCAGATCGGCTTGCTCGGAACGCCACCGGAGGGCGAAACCGGGAAAGCAGCGACCGCGATACCAATGCACAAAACGCGGTTAACACCAGCCAACGAAGTTTGTTCCGCGAAAAGAAACGGAAAATGATCTGGAGCAACAAGGAGCTTCCTCGAAAAACCACTTATGGGCAATAATTCACCACTAAGAACCCCTGCCGCTACAATAGGCATCGATAAGGATTCTTCCGATTCTTTCGATTGCCGCACGATCACAATTCGTTTTTCCGAAAAATTTACAGAAAGAACATCCTTCTCTGAACCCGTTTGTGTCGAATCCGGACGATTCGTCGACCGAAAGACCTTCGCTGCAATCTATCGCGGTAGGTGATTGATCCTGAGGAACGTGCGAAAAACAACTTGGGTGTCTGAGAAGCGACGTAAGCTTTCAGCTAGCGATATCGGTAACGCAAGCTGGAAGCTCGCGACACTTATTCTTCTCACGTCCCTCGCGAACTCCCGCTCGCTGCGCTCGACCTCTCCCGCTGCGAGGGCACACCACCCCTCCCGCTCGCTGCGCTCGACCTCTCCCAAAGGGCTCGTTGTACCACATAACTCCTGCGTTTTGCATGCATTGACGGGTTGGTTTTGTGTGCAACTCCACTGGACTTTTTGCTGGACGCCGCGAATTATCCTCAATTGAGGATCCGCGTTGGTGCTGC
>NZ_SJPV01000039.1 GCF_007860135.1 Novipirellula artificiosorum | reverse complement strand
CGAGTTCTGGTTGGTCGTGACGAGTTTGATGGTTTGTGGTAGGCGGCTGCATGTTTGCGATCCAAGAAGTGGGGCGGCGGCACGTGTCACCGCGATCCTCCGGAGAGCCCGGAAGAAATTCGCCGCCGCCCCGTAAACGTGTGGGAAGGTGTTGATCGCGATGACAAGCTAATCATCGCATCAGGTCGCAATCGCACCAAAAAAGTGCACTAGAAGGTTTTGCTGCTACCTACGCAATCTGAATAGCAGACTGCGACTAATCGAATGCAGCTAATAACTTGGGCTTGCCCTTGGTCGACAGACCACAAAAGGGCAAGCCCTTATGGTCCCTTATGGGAATGGCGACATCTGAGTGTCGCCTACAAAAGCACCGGAATGTCGCCACGGAACAAGCCGCTGAAGCTCGCTAATTTGGTGAGCGAGTTACCTTTGTCCCTCCCATGCCGGCATGTCAGAAACGCACGCTGTCTTCCACGTCGATTCGATCGGCATCAAGTCTGCCATGGCAGCGTAGAATGCCAGTGAGCTTCCTTACTGTGGTTTTCCTTTTGCTTCGGGTGCGCCAAGGTCAGCAGCGAGCAATCGGCCTGTATCCACTTCGGAGTGACTCATCGCCGAAGGTCGGCGGTCGCGCCACCTTTGGTGTTGCCCACGAGATGAGGAGGGCACGGGGCCATCAACGGGCTCCCATTCGCGTCTCATTTAAACAATTGATGGCGTTTTGTGCTCGGAGGCGGCAATTCGAGACTGCCGCCATTTGGAAGGACACGACCCAACTCTCACAAGGAAAATTCGACAGGAATTGAACGTTTCACGGAACAATGACTCGCGTCTCAAGCTCGTGCTGTAGCTGCAGCCGGTCGATGAAGCCGGAGCATGTTACGTCGTCCGCGACACAGGACGGTTCGTCATTAGCCACTTGCAAAATATCCGAAGGCATCGCGGGGTAGCCAACCAGTCGTGCCGCATTCTCTGACCCCATCCGCCCTCAGTCTGGGCGATGGAGTGGAGCTCTAGCATCACTCCGCATCTTCTTCGAAAGTGATCAGCAGTTCTGGGATGCCGGAAAGTGTGGATGTATCCAGGACATTGGTATTTGCAAGAACAATCTTCCGAAGTTTCGCGAGGCCGGCAAGCAGTGAGACGTCCGAAATCGCAAAGCAATCGGTGAGGTTGAGGTATTGGAGGTTCCTGCATGTCGACAATGGTCGCAAATCGGTCACGCCGGCACATTCGTAGAGCGTTAAACGCTCTAGATTTGCAAGGCTTCCCAGCGGCGCGATGTCGGTCAGCTCGCTGCACCATGAAAACGAGAGTTCGCGCAGGCCCAATAGTCCGGCGAGCGGGGCGAGATCGAAAATCTGTCCGTCCGTAATATCCAGGGATTCCAACCGCGTTAAGGTGGCCAAGGGGCTCAGGTCCGATTGATGGTCACTACCAAGGCTCAACACTCGCAAATTGGTGAGCGCTGAAAGTGGACCATAGTCTGACACGTCCCCACACGACATCTCAAAACGCTCCAGGTCGGGAATTCGTGTAAGTGGTGCGAGGTCCAATGCACCGTCCCCTGATATCTCGATCGACCGTCGATTTTGCTGAATTGCATCTTCGACACGTTGTGCAAGCTTCTCGGTGAGCGTTTGATTCGACATAAGCCTAGTGCGGATCGGTTATTAAAAACAACGCTGAAATGGAGACGGATCTCAACTACCGCCATCGCTCCAACCGATGGTTTTGCCGGTCGCAGAAGCCGTTTTCAGGACTCCATGAGTTCAACAGGCAGCTTTGCGCCCTGAGAACGCAGAAACTCGATCATCTCCTCGTTTTCGCAGTCTTCGGCTTCAGTCAAAATGTTTCGTGGAGGCATGCCTTCCTCAATAACCAGCTGATTCACATCAGCGCCATATGAGATCAGCAAAGTGGCCATCGCCACAGGATCTTCGACGTGACGGCTGAGGACACTAAACAATGGGTAACCCAGGTCCGCGTCGGCCCCGAGTTCGAGCAGCGCCCGCGCATTCTCTAGTTTGCCGAACAATACGGCAAAATTTAAAGCCGTATAGTCGTTAGCATCCTGCTTCGCGAGATCTTCGCCAACTTCCTGAACGAGCCAGCGAATCATTTCAGGGGACGATTCCTTGGCAGCATCCTTAAGCAACCAAACTCGCTCAGCGGACAATCGCATCGGTAAGTCCGGCCGCTCACTCAGTAACTTGCGAGCACCTTCGATGTCCCCGGCGTCAATCGCGACTCTGAAAGCGAATTCCTGCGAATCTTTGTCAACCATTTCACGATCTCAACGGTCTGGTGTATTGGCTTGTCACAACGGAGAAATCACGTGAACTCGATGAGTGTCCCACCCGTTATCGCTTCAAGTACCCTATCCCTGAGTAGTCACCAAGGATCACTTGGTCGTAATCATATCCCTGTTCATGCGGAAAGAGCATGTCAATATCCGGAAATACGAGTTGCAGGTAGGAAAAGGGACGATCTTCGTAGTACTTGATCGATGCCAGCACGTACTCACGTAGGTCCGCCAGCTCGACGTTGATCAGATAGTAATCGAACGGGTCCGTTTTCTCTTTTTCGATGCGCTGGCCGACCGGTGGGCTGGACGCCTTGAACCGCCTCGCATACGAGTGAGCCAGTTCTCCCGAGAGTGCTGGCGGTAGGGATGAGATAAACAGTTCAGGGATGCCAGCTGTTTCAAAAAGTCCTGTGCTGTAGCAAAAGGACGGTTCTTCTTCCGCAGGCACGTATGTCAGATGGAAGCCATGCAGGCGAATGTTGCGGATGACTTCGGCCGAGTATGACTCTGGTGTGAACTTTTTCATGAACTCGCCTCCGGCATTGGTGATTAGCGGCCATGCGGCACTGCGTCCGGGACCGGCGTTACGCGTAGTTTGGACGTGAAACGTTGTTAAGTGATCTCTCGGTTGAATGTTGGGTAAATGTTCGCTGACTCCAGATTCAAGACGATCTCACAATCGCATCCGCCGCCCTGTGCGAGCAGTGCGAATTCCGTTGGTGCTAGCGGATAGCCATTGTCTGTAAGCCATTGCCGAGCAAATCGGGAGGAGTGATCGCAACCGTTTAATTGGACCTTTTGATCAACCCATTCGATGAGCGCTTCCAACGCCTCTTCTGGAATGGGCATCCGTGCGATTCGATCGTCAGTTGGACCAAACAGCGCATTGGGATCAGCATTCAACGCGACTTCAAAGTCGCTACGAAATCTGTGGCGGACCAGGAACTCCAACGTCTCCTCGACAGGCAAACCGTTCGTGCCTAACCATTGTTGCGTGTACCGCAAGGTATCGTCATGACCATTTGCAACGATCTGTTCCGCCAAATAGTCGAGCAGCGAGTCCAGTTGGTGCCGAGACAAAGGAGAGGCTGCGGCCGTTTCGTCCCAACGGCGGCGCTGCTCTCGAATCGCGGCTTCTTGGCGCTGTGCCTTGCGGTCTTTTTTCGAGGACATGTACGAGGGTCTGCCTGTTCACGTGACGTCTGGGAAAACTGGCCCGCCGCAGTCGATGTTCCATTGGAAAACGCGAGATCGGCGGCTTCGCGTTGATGGAGTTGTTCTACCGCGTTTGCAATTGTCGTTCAGTATCCGCATTCGGAGAAGCTTTTACCCGAGATGATGTTCACGTAATTACTGCACATTGGATCGATGTAGCGGTCAAAGACCAGTTCCTTGAGTGGGTCAAAATTGCATTCGAGTTCCGAGCAAAGAAACAGTCGTTCGTTGAATTCGGGATAGTCTCGAACATGAGCAAGCTCGATCTCTGTATATCGATCATAGTCTGTCGTCGCGATCGGGATGTACTCATCACCGACGTGTCCCGGCTCACAGTAAGATCGCCACAGCCCGACATTTCCTTTCCCGCCAGACACCATCACCATGCGTTCTTCCTTGGTTCCAGCCCACAGAGTAATGTTCCTAAACCCCCGCGTGTTGATTTTCCATTCAGGCAACTGGATATCTGGAGCGGGAGCGAGACCTTTGTGGAAATGCACCTGGCTGCGTTTCAGGACGGAGCGGTTGAGAGAGCAAACAAATAGGTGGTTGCTTGAGGTTAGCTCTATGCCAGCCCAGTCGTCCTCGCTACGGAATTCGCTGAAGACCGCAACGAAAGGACGAGGCAACATTTGGAGTAGAACGAACCAACCGTTGCGTAGAGCAATACTGAGGACGCGACCTTCGCGCCAGGGCACTCGTTTCGATCGTGGTGAGGTTTCTGACGTCATTCTTTGTAGGCATCAAGGCGGCGACACTTCGGCACGCACGAGCAAAACGGCCATGGAAAAGCGGTCGATGACATCCTGTGCGTGCATGGCTTGGTCAGGCTCTAAATGTCTTCCAATTCGTCTAAATAGGCATGGTTAGTATACAGCCGAATGAATTTCTCACCGACTTCAGGCAGGGCAGTGTTATCGAGATGTGCGAATATGATTTCGTTTTCGAGCCAAAACCGGCATAGCCAAGTTTCAAAAGTCGGTGAATCAAAGACAAATTTCTTCGGGTGCAGCTCCGCGAGGTCCGCGGAGTCAGGGTCATCGGCATCAAAAAAATCGTAACAGATGACTACGGCGTGACTTTCGGATGACGGACGAAGAAACAGGTACCAAAACGCACAGCCTTGCGAGTCGTTCAAGAATCGTAGTAGGTACCCGTCACGTAGCGGCAAGAGATTTGTCCCCATGCCTAGATAACAATCGGTGATGGAACGAATCCTCGCCTGCAATTCAACATCCGCTATGAACGCGACGAATTCTGGTGGGAGAATAATGTTGTGTTGCATTGCGGCGGCCTCGACCTTCTTGAGTTGCGTCTGCAGTCTCCTTCTACGCATGACTCCAACATGCTCTTTATGCCTGGGCAACGCACGCAACCATGAAAAGCTACCGTCCAGCTTAAATGGTAGTGGGTGCTGATCGCGTGCCGATTTAAAGGGAGTCTCTGAACGTTTCATCTTTAGGCAGAAAGACCAAAATCAACGGTTGCCGCCAGGAATGATTGTTTCAGGACAAGGCCGACCGGCAACTCGGATACAGTTTTCTGTTCTGCGTCTCCTAGGGCAGTAGTGACCGCCGCAAGCGGGCGGCGACGATTGACATTCATCGAAAAACCACCCCTTCAGCCGCTTCGGTTCACGGTTTGGGGATGCTCTTGCGCGGCTTTGGCTTAGGAAGCGTGGCGACGGCTTGCTGCAGCCAATCATCATACCACTCCAGAAACGTCATGCGACTCTTGCGTTTCCGTTTCGCTGGCACCAGTCCGCCTTCATCTGCGCGCAGATCCTCCCAAACGTTTCCCGCTTCAGGGCCAGTCACAACTAGCCAGTTGCGGAGCGCACAACCTTGATGGCAGATGGGAATCGCGCCGTTCACGTGCTCCGGATTCCAATAGATCCTGTCGATCCGTTCTACTTCTGCCTCGTGCAGATCTTCATCTTGAATCTCATCTTCGCCTGGATATTCCGGCAAATCATTCCACGCTTTTGTGTGGGGAAACGGTTTGGCTAGCGTGCCGACAAAGCCATCGTTTTCCTTCCAGCGCTGGGATGAGTAGCAATCATCCATTTCGCGGAACTTAAATAGTCCGTAATACGGGCCAGCTCCACCATTTCCGAGTTCGGTGATGAATCGGCGATAGCCCTCCGGAAGCTCAATTCCATGTTTTACTTCGAACTTGCTGACCTCCGAATTCCGCACGATGGGATTCAGAGTGAAACGATGTGTTTCGGCACCAAAGATCTTGGGCTTCCGCTTGGCGCGTCGGCACAGTTCAAGATCTTCGCGAATTGCTTCGATGGTAGTGGGCATAAGGCTTCAGGGAAAAACGAGACGGCAACCGAGCCGCTGACAGATGACATTGATTCCACAAAAACGCGAGGTCGGCGTCTTCGATTCACCGCTTTCAATGACAACCTAGAACTTGTGGAACTTTAGTTGCCGATAAATCAAGTTGCGTCGCCGTACTTCATAGTCTTTCGAAACAAATTGCAGGGTGGCATCGCGAGGACGTTCACCCAAATATGACGCAAAGTTACTTTTCGCGATCACCTTCAATATGGAATCGCTGGTCGCACCATTGGCCAGCGGATCTGAAAACGCGGCCTCAAATTCCCGCTTGAAAAGCGCATAGTCTGATCGCCTGGGCAAAGCGAATCCGAGATTCAGCATCGCGTCCACAGGACGCGTAGCAGAATCGAATTCCGTAAGGATCGTATCATTGTCCGCCAGGCACTTCTGTAGCTTTTTGAAATCTGCCTTGGTTAATGGTTTGACCATGGTTTCGTGAGCCGCAGTCGTCTCAACCGCGGGTTTCCATTTTTCATTCAGAAGGCGTTTCAGCAGGAACAACGTCCCCTGGTAAAGTTGCTTTTGATCAGAGAGTTTGTAGCGAGGCTCGTAATGTTCAGGTACGGCGCGCTCGATACGCCAAATTCCTTTGGAATGAGTCCGGACCCAGTCTCCAATCTGCACGTTCATGGGTATCTCTCAGCGAGTAACTCGATAATATATAATAGAAATTTCTGCCTCGCACCTCAGTCAGACAACGCAAGTCCAAATTTACCCTTTGGGTGCTTCGCTGAGGTATGCAGGCTGGTCAAGCCAGACTGGAAGCGGAAGGCAAAGTCTGAGCCCACGCTCAATCGTCATGTCACTCGTCCACATAAATTTCAGCGACGTGAAGAGGATGAAACGATAAGCTCTCGCCGTACTTAGTGGCGTCGTGCTGAGGATCGTTTTCGATCGTACCGACAAAGTAACCATCGTCGTCGAATCCTGTGATCTCCACCCACATCCGCTCGCACTGACCATCCTCGCGGTCATCCATCTCGTCGGCAAACCGAAAGACCAGCTTGACAAAATCGCCAACGTCCAACTGCTCGATTTCATCCTTCGAAGGCGGATTAACGTCATTCCGATACTCGGAGAGCCACACGGCATCCTCGAGGTAATAACCATTTTCTGGAAAACTCGGGAACGGTGTGTCTTTGAAACGCCGCCATTCGCAGTCGGGACTGTCGCGCTCGGCCGCCCAACCGCAGGGAAGGTCGTGGAGTATCCCTACTGACGCGTCGAGTTGGACAACTTGTCCTAAGGCCACCACTTGAACGGTCGAGTCATCCGCAGGCTGGTCAGCATGCCCGTGAAATTGCCAATCGCCATCGTAGTCATGAAAGACTCTGAGAATCGGCGAGCCCTGCAATACAAACGTCGTGGTGAAGCAAGCCGCTTCAGGTGGATCGTCGAATTCCCAGTCGTGCGTCATGTGTGAAATCCGTAATGGGTAGCGGATGGCAATGGCTCACCCTTCCTCGTCTGACGGCCACTCCCGGCCATCGCGTCGACCGACATAGTCCCCGTGCATGCCCATGCCGCTGAGATCAACCGGCATGTCCTCGCCTCGATAGGTAAAACCCACATCGTGGCAGTCGACCCACCAGGAAAGTACGGCCAAAACATCGTGGATGGCACCATCGCGTTCCTCTTGCAGCAGTTCCGCCAAGGTCTGCCGCTGTAGAAAGGAAAGCGACTGGATGAAATCGTTGAATCGCTGGTGTGCGGGAGCGTTTGAGTAGCGGCCCGATTCCACAAGGTCCGAGCTCGAAGCTAACAACCGTGTTTCCTGAACAAGCGTGTCGATGATTCGTTTGTAAACATCCACTACGGTCGCTGATTCCGGCAATTCGTCCATGCAGCTTACGCTCCCAAATTCATCGGTAAAGACACGGTGCTCTATTTCGTGTTCTGTGTCACACGCCACATTCTAGTTCGCCTGCAGTGCCTCCATTTTCCTGCCCCCGAGCACCGCGCACAATACGGCTGCACCCACGAACTTGTTCCATCGAAGTAACAGTCTCACGTTCCTTTCCAGGTACCGTGTGCATCGTCGGTTGCTGCTTTCGGCTCGTCGTGAACCTCAGAATGCCGGTTCTAGCGGTTGCCTTAACGGAGGCGCCCCAAGCTACAGTCTGAACACGGAACAATGCTACTTCAGTGCGGCTAGAACCTGCCGAATGTGGCGACCGATCATGGCGTTCGCGAGTCAACCTGAGCCGTCGTTTTTAATACCGCCGTAATATGCCCAGCGCGCACAGGTGGGAGTGTCATGAGCAACGTAGCGGCTTGAGCGCGATCCGTGAACCTGCACCGGTGGCCGACGCCGGTGCGTACTTCGCTTTATTCTCGCGCGCGCTGGTTTCATCGACCGGAGGAGCAACCCTTATTCACGAATCTATTCAAGCAGGGCAGAAACACTGGATTTCACTGCGGCAGCATCGTCGGGACGAGGTAACGCTATGTACTCCGGTTCGCCTGAAACCGAGTACATTCAACAATCGGAAATGTGAAGATACCGTGGCGAGGAATTGCCGCACTGTGCTCTAAAGGGTGGTGGCAGGTCGCTGCGGATAGCGCAAATCGCGGGCGGTCCCCGAAACAGCACCAGTGCCGGATATCCTCGGGTGTTCCGCGCCGAGGATAAGGCAGTCGCGACGCTCCCTGTTCCCGCCTACAATGTGCCTACTATGTCACGACTGCTTTTGTTCTTTGCTGTTTTTGGGCTTGTCGCGGTTCCCGCTCGTGCGGAGATCTCCGTTCGTGTTGGGATCGTCGCTTATGAGGATTTTGAATCGGAGTTGGCTCATTATGATCGATTCTTTGGGGGGCTGACGGCGAAAGATACCGAAGTTTCCTTCCAGTTAGCGGTTGGCTCTTATGGCGAGGTCTTGCATTGGGTCGATCGGCAGCTGGTTGATTTGGCGATCCTGACGCCCGGCGTGTTTGCCAGTGCGATATCCGAGGATCCGGCCTTCGCGACTTGTCAGTACTTGGCGTCGGTCGAATTACCTCCGGCTGCTTCGCCTCTTGCTCCTGAGATTCGACGTGTCGCAGGGTTTCATGACAGTTACAGGTCGGTGTGCGTTGTCGCCAACGATTCCCCGATCCAGAGCGTGGAACAATTGCGGCGCCTGGCGGAGAGTGGAGTTGCCCAGTTTTTATTCGTTCATCCAAAGTCGCTTTCGGGACACATCGCTCCTTTGCATGCTTTACGCGCAGCAGGTATTGAGACGAATGCCGATGCGAGTCAGTTCACCTACTCCCACACTCAATCGTTGCGACTGCTGACACAGCAGCCCACGGAGCTGGAGCGCGTTGCGTTTGTCTGGGATGACGTGGACGCGGAGCCGGAACTAACTTCGAAACTGCGACGGATTGAGTTTCCGCAACTGGATGAGTTACGGTTGCCTCGCAACGTCGTTGTCGCTCGAAACGGCTTTGAGCACGAAGATCGCATCCGACAGCTCATCGATGGCGCAGAAAGCAGTCGGTATCGGTTCACTCGCTTCTACGATTGGGCGACGCGGTTTGAGGCCGTGCAAAGTTGGCTCGCCGAGGCAGACGCGTTGGAGACAGGACCGGAGTCGTTATCGCTCGAGGAAGTTGCTCAGTCGCTGTTGCAGTATGCAAGATCGCAACCCAATCCACCACGGCTGGCGCTCGTCCTATCCGGCGGCGGAGCGAAGTGTTCGTACCAGGTCGGGGCTGTCTCGGCGCTAGAGGAACGTTTGGAGTTGCTGCGAGAAGAATCGGGTGAAGAAAGTTTGGACATCGCGTTGGTCGTGGGTACTTCGGGCGGCGCGATCAATTCCGTGCCGGTTGCGATGGGGATCTCGAGTAGCGAAGTTGGCCGGGAAGGGTTTCGTGAGACGTGGCGTAGTTTGGATCAACGCGAGATCGTGCGACTGCCGCGATTGATGCGGATCAACATAGGCATCTGGTTCGCCGCACTGCAAACCGCAATCGTGATCTGGTTGGTTCGTCACTATGTGCCCGATCTTGGGAAACGAGGCGCAGCGTTCGCCGTGGTGTACACCGTATTGGCGGCGATCGAAGTATGCCTGGGGTACATCCCCATTCATCCCTGGTCGATGCTTGGTGAAAACCACGTGCTGCATCACATCTGGCTTTGGCTCAGTTTTGGCGTCCGCGAATCGGCGTGGGCACTGCTGGTGATCGGTCTTGCCGCACTGGTGTGGGAAAAGATTCGTTCGCGCCGAGGGCGGCACTTTGAGATCCCCAAATGGCTTACCAACGCGACATTAGCGGTGGCGATCTGTGGCTTGCCTCTGCTGCAATTGGTGACGCTGTTGTTTTGGAATGAAACGATTTCCACTGGCGCCGGCATGGAGCGTACGCTGGCGGAGAAGTTTCCGCTGGTGATGAATAAACATCTGAGGGAACAAGGGGAAAACCCGCTGGAATACGATGCCGGCGCCTCGTATGCCGACCGTTTGCAGCAAGTTAGCTCACAGGTGATCCAGCGAGGATTGTTGCAACGCGATCTGGTGCTGACGGGAAGTTGTTTGACTCAGACGAGCGAAGAACTGCCAAGTGATTTGTATTTCTACGCGTCTGTGGATCGTGATTCGGAACCGCCGCCATTCGGGACTCGCGGCGTATCTCTGGTCGAGCGACCGTCTACGCTGCTGGACGTTGTGATGGGGTCGGGTTCGATCTTCCCCGTCTTTCCCGGCAGGATCATCGAGGGGATTCCTCGCGCGGGAGAGAGAATCGAATTAGTCGATGGAGGTTTTGCACACAACAGTCCGGTGGAAGCGGCGGTGTTGTGGGGCGCGACGCACATCGTGCTGGTCGAAGCCAAGCCAAGAAAGCGAATCGAGCGAGGAAACTTTGTTCTCAATGCCACGTCAGCGTTTCGTCACCTGCACTCCCAAGCCCAATTGCTCGACACGCGTTCGCGAGGCCGAGTGACGATTTTCAGCGTGGCCCCGAACCCGCCGCATATTTGTGTCCTCGACTTCGCGGAGAATTTGATCGCGGACAGTATCGAGCGCGGTTATGACGACGTCAGTGAAGGAGATGAAGCGTTTCAGCGGGAGTTGGGCGAACCGGTGTTTCGTTCCGTTCAATTAGCCACCGCGAACTCAGAGATCACCGCGGTCAAGTAGCTCGGGACAAAGGAGGGTCACGACTTTCCACTTTCTACTGTTGCGTGCATCGTTACCCGCGGATTCATACAATCTCGAAGCGCCACCTGGTACCAATAGCGATTTTGATCCCGGATTTCAGGGAGACTGCAGCGAAGCAATTCCGCTACAACGCTGAAGCCGATGCATCTTCTCGCACGAAGAGTGACGGATTGCTGAGCTGTTAACGGTCATTTTCACGCCCTTGATGTCTTTGGGATCGGCGATTAATACTGACTGTTGATCAATTCGTTTGACGGAAGGTGTTGCCAGTCGGCCTTGTCCAGCTGGAGAAAAGTAAACGCCATCGAAAAGCGTTCCCCCAAACTGCTGTGGTCTCGCGGCCACAAATTTGATGCGAGAGACCGACGTGGTTCAGCCTGCGATTGGCAATCAAATGAATCGCGCATGAGACCTAGGGACATTGAAATGCGGGTTCGCCATCAGGAACGGAATCCCGTTTGGGCACCGCGGATATCCGGCGAAGAATGTGAAGGCCCCCGCGATCAGGAAGAAAGAACTCGATAGCATCGCAACTTGGATGTAGCCGATTCCACGCGATCATCTTGGTCTCGTTTGGCTTCGTCTTCTTCGATGCGCTCCGCGAACAACTGCCTTGGCAAGTGGTGATGCCGTTTGCGATTTTTCTCGTTAGACTGACCGGATGAACAAGCGACTCACCAAAATCAGCAAGTATTTGACGTTCATCCTACGTCACGAACCTCATTCGATTGGCATGAAGCTCGACGACGAGGGATACCTCAACGTCGAAGACCTCGTCAAAAACGCGAACGCATCGGGCAAGTCCATCACGTCTGAGCAGGTCAAACAAGTCGTCGCCGACCACGAACAAAACCTTTTCACGCTCAGCGACGAGGGCACACGCATCCGCGTTAGCTGAGTCAAGATACCCCATGGCTCTGCAACCCATCGAAGTTCCCGATTCCATCAATCGGCTACCTTACGCGGAAGGTGCTGAGCACCTGAGCGACACCGCCAATGACGCGATTGAAGCGTTCACGCTGGTTGAGCAACCGGTGATTGAAGGCTTCGTCACCTGCGATTTCCATTTGCCCGACCAAGCGATCACCTGGATCGAGCAAAACCATCTGCTCACCTACCGTGGCCGAGAAGTTCTGAACCTCGTTGGCAAGATTTAGACGAAGAAACGACCTGAAAAACGTGGTCGCCACTGAGTTTGGCCGCTTCTGTCCAACGAGTGGGTCGCATGGTTTAGGGGGCACTCGGCTTGGGCGGCGCCAAGTCGACCGCCGTTGCGAGTCGCTCGAAGAAATCGTTCCACACGTCATCGGGGACGTTGCCGTCGAGGCCGAGACGGACCACAACCATTTGCCACTCTGGGATCACAAAGCACTTATTGTTGTTGTACCCCGCCGCGGCAAATGTCCCCAGCGGCGCTGAGGGCCACTTACACGTTCCGTCGGGCTTCGTGCCGTTCGTCCACCAGTTGAATCCGTAGACACCGCGGCCGTCGATGTCGCTCGTCGGATGTCCCCACGGCAGTGAGGCTGGCACCTGGGCTGAGGTCGCCGCGAGTACCCAGGAATCACTGATCAGCTGCTTGCCGTCCCAGTTCCCCCGGTTAAGAAACAGGTGTCCGAAACGGGCAAACTGTCTTGCCGTGATTTGGATGTGTTTGTTGCTGTTACCCGATCCGCCGTTGATGGAGATTCCATTGACTTCTCCAAGGTCACCCCAGTCCCAGTCCTCGCGGACCATACCGATGGGATCGGCGATGCGTCGTTTAAAAAGTGACTCGAGCGGCTCGCCCGCTACTTTGGTCAGCGCATTGGCGAATTGATTCATCGCCGAGTCCCAGTAGGCGAATTGCGATCCAGGGGGGAGAAACAGCGGCTTGTCTCCGGGCAGAAAAGGTGTCGAGCTTGGACCGTGCGCGTAACCGCCGCGCGGCTCGTCGCCGATCGCCCGGTACCCGGAGGTCATCGTGGTGAAGTGCCGCAGCGTCACGTCGGGATACGTGTTCGCCATCGTCGGCAGCAACTCCGCCGCGTGCGTCTTGAGCTGCACTTTCCCGTCATCGATCAGCAATCCCAACGCCGTGCTTGTGAACGACTTGGTGCATGACCAAACGCCCTGTCGATGATCGATGTCGTTACCTTTCCAAACGATCCTGCCGTTGCGCAGGACCACCATTCGCGTCACACCATCGGTGCCGACCTTCTCCATGAGCCCGTCGATTGCGTGCTGCAGACGTCCCGGATCGATTTGCTCCGCTTCGGGTGACACCTCTTGCCAGTCGGTGCCGGGAAAGATCATCGATCGCTCCTCAGCCAGCCCCGCGGCCGTGGTGAACCACATCAGCGCGATTGTAATGGAGGGTTGAATCAGGGACTGGGACATGGGAGAACGCTCAGAGGAGATTGGGGATGGGCTCGCTTGGTGCTATCAATTGCCGCTGTTCCGCAGTTATCGGATTGTAACGATGAATCACAACGCTCGCGCCTACCCTTGACATCGTGCAGGAGGGGGACAGAGCACTTGGTGTTGCAGTTCACAAGCTCTCACATCAACATGCTGTGTTTCCAGGTTCATCTTGAACCGCCCAGGCAGATCACGCACGCGCGGGAAAGGCTGGCGGCAGCACTTGCTGCAATCCCCTGGGCGTATTTCATCAGCGGTGCGTCCATGGCGACGTCTTGATCTCGGGTGGCCCACACGTTTGCCAACGATCCCAACACACGGTACGTCATTTTCGTTCCGCATCGCAGCAACTTAACGGTTTTGACTCTTCCCATGGGAAACGCAGCTCGATCACTCTCAACTCTCCTCGGTTGGAC
>NZ_SJPV01000038.1 GCF_007860135.1 Novipirellula artificiosorum | reverse complement strand
GCTGTGTTGGTGATAGTCCAGTCCGACGTGATAGGTTATTTTCGACATTGCTCGTTGCTCCGAGTGAAATCAGGGGAAGTTAGATATCACTTGGTTTTACTCTGCAGCGAGCATTTCATCCCCATCTACGAAAGGTGGGAAAAGCGAGTATCCGCAAGTTATCAATCGAACGTCCCTCGGGGTAAATCGAGTTTCGAAACTGATTTGCCGAATGATTGTCGCAGTAGTCTTCCCCACGACCGTATCGTTTCATTCCGAAGGCTGCGCTTCGCGGCGGTCGTGATCAAATTCCATCCGGTCCAAGCGGATCCGTGAGCAGATCCGCCAGGCTGTTGTCACCTGTGTCCTGCTCCCTTTCTTCCAGATTCGCATCGAAGGCTTGGTCGACCAAATCGGCCCAGGTTGTCGATGCCGATGGTTTGGCGCTAGTAACCAATTCCTCAGGCAACCCAACCGCGGATTCCACCACGGTTTCCTCGGTCGAGGGATCGATCTCGATCAACGAACTTTGTGGCACGACGGGGAGCTGTTCTCCGGCAATCGAAGCGAAATCTGCCGCACGGCTGAGTTCGTTGATCACCAACAGAGCATCGAGTGCAGAAAGCTGCCCATCACGATTCACATCCGTGCGTCGGGTGGTGGCGACCGTTCCGATCACCTGCTCAGCTTCCGGTGGTGCAACCGACGCGTCGGAGTTAGCGGCCATCTCATTGATGACGATCAAGGCGTCCAATGCGGTCACGGCGCCGTCGACATTGACATCGAAAACGTTCTCGCCTTCCGGGACGCCCCCAGGGGCGGGCACGCTGCCCGCGGGAAACAGCGAACTGATTTCGGTCGTCCCCACCAATGGCACCGGCGACGCCGCGACGGGATCAAACGGAGCCAGACGAGGATCCGGCGGATCCGTTTCAAACTGCAGCGAATCGATCGGCACGATCACAGCACGCAACCAAGTCAGCACGTCTTTTTCGGCGCCGCCATCACCGAGGACTTCGCAGTTTACGACCTTGTCGAGTCCAATTTGGATGCAAGTATCGCCTGGGGTCAGATTGTCTTGATCGCCACCGTCGATAAAGTCACCATCGACGGGAATCAGGGTGTCGGATCCAAAGTCCTGATCGGACAGCAGGATATCGTTGCCACCGCGCCCACCGATAAAGTCGACACCGTCGCCGCCAGTCAAAACGTCTTGTGCCACGCCACCGAGCATGGTGTCGGCACCGAGTCCGCCGTTGAGCACACTGATCGCAGTGGAGTCGTTGGCGATTTGATCATCACCCTCGTTGCCGTCAACGCGTGCATACTCGACGTTGTCGATTTCGATCGGTTCAATTGTGGGATCCCCTGTGATCCGGCCAATCGTGATTCGGTCTGCTTGGTCCGTGCCAAGCACTTCCAATCGATCGTTGGCTCCACCGCCACCATCCCAGCGGATCGCTTGATCACTTTGCTCGATGCCGAACGGTATCTCGCTGGTGATCGTGAGAATCTCATCGGCCAAACCCGTGTTGATGTTGAAGTTCTCGACGGCCAGCGAATCGACGACTTCGTTTCCCGTGGTGTCACGCTCTGCTTGAGTCGCCCTGGGTGTTGTCGTTGCCAAAACACCTTGTGCGTTCGCCGTGATGACGTAACGTAGATCAAGTGGTACATCGGCATCTTGAGCGTTGACGTTGATCGTATCGCCGACGTCTTGATTAGGGACGTTGGTTTCGGAAAATTGGTTGCTGGCGTCAACGGTAATCCCTTCGACAAACGTTCGTATTGCACCACCATTGTCACCACCATCGATCAACAGTTCACGCGTTCGCGCCTGTGCGTCTTGTCCGCCTGCACCGATGGGATCGTCGTTGATTCGACCTAAGAAACCCGCGGCATCCGCGCCGCTGGCATTCAAGTTGAAGGTGTCGTTGTCGTCACCACCAAGGAGTTCGACAATGGTTTCGTAGAACACTTCGTTGATGTCGAACGTATCCTCACCTGCATCGCTTTGGACGTGAATGACCGCGCGCGAATTGGTTTGTACGGCAGACGCGGATGCGACGGGATCACCGAGCGTTATCGTGTCGGCCTCTTGGCCGGTTGTGACGTCGATGCCCGAAGTGGAGCCACGATTGAGAATCGTCACTGTGTCGGCTTGATCGGCCGTATCGATTTGTAGAACACTTTGGTCGCCGCTTGTTTGAACCTCGACCGTATCCGCACCACCCTCCGTGTTGAGCCGAAAAATGCTGTCGGCCCCGGTGCTCACGATCGTGACCTGGTCATCTCCGCCGCTGGTGCTAAGAGTGACTTGGTTGTTGGCAACCGTTGTGCTGACCTCTACGGTGTCGTTTCCGTTGCCCGTCTCAATATCGAGCGTTTCGACGGTTTGATACGAAATCACTCCGGTTGCACCCGCCGCAGTCCGCTGGAAAGCCGAATCACTGAGCGTGTAGGAATTATCCATGGGACTGGAGTCGTCACTGACAATCAGAATGTCACCCACCGGAGTCTCAGCCGATACCGAGACGCTCGTTGCCGGAGCACGTCGGGCCGTAACCGTTTCGGTGGCTTCGGCAGTTGACGAGTGCGGTCCACCGATCACCGTGACGTCACCTAGGATTCCGTTCAAGGTGCCTGCATCGGTTGGTGCGTCCGACGAAATGTGAATCACATCGTCCCCATCTCCTGCATCGGCGATGATCGGGTTGTCTGCATCGGTCGATCGAATGTCGAATCGGTCGTTGCCGAGTGCTGATTCAATGGTAATGGGTCCGAGTGTGTCGTCGTCATAGAACAACGAGTCGGCATTGATGGTAATCGTATCATCTGTTACGAGAATGATGTCGTCGTTATCGGTCCCAAGCAATGGACATAGGTTGCCGCCCACGTTCACGCCGAAGGTGTTGTTAACGATCGATCCACTGGGACGCAAGTACGTCAAGGCGCAGAGATCATTGCCATGGATCGTCGAATTCAGAACGTTCATCGTTCCCTGATCATTGAATGCTCCGCCTCCGGCCGCATCACCTGAATTGGCAAGGTTGTTCGTCAACGCAACGCCGTCGAGCGTCAGCGTTCCGGTACTATTGAACGCACCACCGCCCGCTTGATCGGAAAGGGCCCCAAATGCCATGTTGCTATCGATCTGGGTTCCCGTAACGAGCATAATCCCGTCACCATTCCAGAGCCCGCCACCCTCGGCCGCGACGTTGTTCTGGAACGAGCCGCCATCGACAAGCGTGACACTTGCTGCGCCCGAGGCATGCAAACCGCCGCCATTGACGTCCGCCGTGTTTCCATCGGCCGCGGCTGGTCCACCGACGGTAACATTGGTTAACGATACGTTTCCGCCGTTATTTTCGACTCCGCCGCCCGCGCGAGCCGCTGCGTTGGACGCGATGGTCGTGTTGTCGATGGTGACCGTTCCGCCGACGGTCATCACGCCACCACCGTTGCCATTGTTCGCCGTGGCCAAATTGCTCGTGATCGTCGCGTCATCGATATCGAGCGTTCCGCCGATATTGAACACGCCACCACCACCTTGGTCATTGGCTGCGTTTGCCCCCGAGTTGGCCGTGTTATTGACGATGGTCGTGTTGTTGCGGATCGTCATTTGGCCATCGCCGTTCCACAATCCGCCGCCCTCTTGGGCTGCGACGTTGTTCTGGAACGAGCCGCCATCGACAAGCGTGACACTTGCTGCGCCCGAGGCATGCAAACCGCCGCCGTTGACGCCCGCCGTGTTTCCGTCGGCCACGGCGGGCCCTCCGGCAGTGACATTGGTTAACGTCACGTTCCCGCCGTTGTTCTCGACTCCACCGCCGGCGCGAGCTGCTTCATTGGATGCGATGGTCGTGTTGTCGATGGTGACCGTTCCGCCGACAGTCATCACGCCACCGCCGTTGCCGAGCGCTCCGTCGGCATGGTTCCGCTGGATCGCCGCATTATCGATGTCAAGTGTGCCGGCAAGGTTGAATACACCGCCACCGCCTTGACCGATTGCGTTCCCGCTGGCAGCGTTGTCGGCGATAGAGCCGCCTTGAATCGTAAGCGAAAACGCATCGCTCCAAATGCCACCGCCACTTTCTGTCGCCCGATTATCGGAGATCGTCACATTGTCCAAAGTGGCCGTGGTCGTCGCGGTTGTGGAATCGTTGATGCGAATACCGCCGCCGAGCACTGCGGTGTTACCAGAGATCGTTCCGGCGGTGATCGTGACCGTCTCAAATTCGCTGACCGCCAAGCCGCGTCCGGGAGTGTTGATCAAATCCACATTGGTCATCGTCAACGTGTCCGTGTCGGTGGCACCGCCGTCGACAATCAAAGATGCAGCATAAAGCGTATCGAGCATGGTCACGTTGACGACGTCGACTCCGCTGCCCGCATTGACTGTCAAAGCACTGCTCGGGCTAGTGAACAAGACGCTCTCACCGAGAGTCGAATCGATTTGGTTGAGATTGTCATTCGCGGCCGCACCGTCACCGAGCGTGATCGTTTCCGCGCCGCAGGTGAAGGTGAAAACTCGAGTGGTTGCGGTAATCGTATCGATGACCGGCTCCAAGCCAGTGTAGCTGATGGTCGGAGTCACTTCGCCATCATAGAAGATGCTGCCGTCGTGGTCGTTCAGGAAGACGTGTTCGACAATACTCGCAGCTCCGCCGAGAACTTCGAGCGAATCGCCGTTGACTTGAGCTCCACCAAAAAAGCTGATGCCATCCGCGGGATCAAACAACCCGGCCACCGGGTTATTGATCCGTAGGACGTCGTCGCCATCGAGACCTGAGAACGAGAGGCTGTTGGCTCCGCTGAAGCTAAAAATGGGACCCGCAACACCGCCGCTGGTCAATTGAACCGTTCCCGAATCAGAGGATGTGGCGTTCACGGTCAAAATGTCGTCGTCGGCTGTTCCGACGATCGAAACATTTGCTGAATTCAGGTCGACCGCTTGTTCGAGCGATAAGAATGTCAAGATGCGGAAATCGGTCGCTTCGCCAACGGAGCCGTTGGAATCACCATCGACTTGGATCGTGTCGACCGTTGGCAAGAACGCGTTACCCAGCGGATCGAGGATCATCAAATCGTCGGGCGGAGTACCGACAGGGTTGCCGCCGTCGAGCGTGATCAGTGTTGAGAAAGAGGGTTCGACTCCTGAGTCGGCTCCAGCGGAACCGGTAAAGGTATCGTTGCCATCGCCCGCTATCAACGTCAGCGATTCAAGCGTGGAAGCGTAAACGACCGTTTCGCCAACTGTCACGTTCTCGATCGTGCCGCCGTTTTGTCCGTCGATGTTGAACGTTTCGTCGGCAGTGGTCCCGAACAAATTCGCTTGGTCATTCCCGCTAACGGTATCGGCAATGTTCACATCGCCAGCAAGTCGCCCAAACGAAATGTTGTACCGATCGTTGCCCGCACGTCCGTTCAGGGTAATCGCATCAGAAGATTGTCCCGCACCGGGATTGAGGATGATCAGATCATCATCGTTACCGACCGCATCGGCCATCGCAGGGCCAACCGTGCTGGTGATCGTGCCAAGGATCGAAACGGTTGTTCCCACCCCAACGTCCGCGTCACCAAAATCACTCTGCAAGCTGACCACATTGCCGGAAACCGTCGAACCATCGGAAAGCATCAAGTCATCGCCCGCGCGCAACGTGACCGAACCGGTGGATGCTTGCACCATGACGCTCGGTTGAACCGTCAAGTCGTTACCAAAACCTGCGGAATCCGTTGCCGTCAATGAGATCGATCCCGAAGCGGAAACGACATCTTCGCCGACCGTGATCATTCCAAGCGAGGATTGCAACTCAATATCGCCGCTCGTCGTGCTCACGCCTTCCAACGGCCCCACGCCGCCAATCGCGAAGCTGGCGCTATTTCGAACGAAGAAACCGCCCGCGCCGGAGCTGCCTTCCAACAAATCAACACGCGTATCGAGCCAACCTCCCGCTGCCGAAGTACCAACCCCATCGCTCGCCGTCAGCGTCGCCGAAGCAGCCTGAAGATCAATCGCATTGATGTTGTTCGTTGTGATCGAGCCAGCCGTCGCGGCGAGCGAGATTGCCCCAGTCGTCAACAGATTCGCGTCATCGAACAAAACGCTTCCAGCTGACAGCTCAACATTGCCGCTGCCTACATTGGTCAACGATGTCTGCAAGGTGATCGAATCATCGGTTCCTGCACTTACACTCAAGTTCGCATCGAAACCGGATCCTAAACCTCGTAGCAAAATGGTATCTGCACCACCGCCACCACCGGCCTCGGTGTTGATGGTCAACGATCCGGTCGGATTGGCGAACGTCGTCGTCTCGCCGCCGGTATCAGAATCGACGTTCGTTAGTCCCGCCCCTACCGCCGTCACGGTGATCGTTTCATCGGTGGCTCCGAAGTTCAACACAATATCGACAGCAGTGATCGTCGACGTGATGGGTTCCAAACCCGTGTACTGGATCGTCGCACCGTCGATATCAATGTCGCCATCGTTCTCGGTGGCGTAGTGAAAGGACAAAGTTGTCGCAGTGCCGCCGAGCAGCGAAATTTCATCGTTGTTATCACCACCATTGAAGGCAATCGGCACGGTCCAGTCGTCTCCGCTGCGATCGATGGTTAGCGAATCGTCGCCCCCAAGTGTGTTCACGATCAGGCTGGCAACGCTGGCATCAGAAATCGTGACCGTGCTCGTTCCGCTTCCGGTTGCCCCGGGGATCGAGGATGCATCGATCGTGAGACCACCGTTGTCCGTGATGGTGTAGATCCCATCGGCATAACGGATCGTCAGGTCATCGTTGCTATCCCCCCCGTTGCTGTCCGTGATCGTCAGAATACCGTTAGATAGGGTTACGTCGGTATCCGGAATCTCGGTTCGCAAGGCAACGATATCCCAGGGACCCTCCAATTCGGTTGTGGCATAGGTGTTGACCACGTCACCTGACGTCGCGATTTCCAGCGATCCTGAATCATCAGCCACAAACAGATTACCGGAGGCAGAATCGTAAGAGAGCCCGAGAGCTCCCGTGAGGCCCGGTGTTGCAATGGAGCCGATGAGTACGGGAGAACCACTCTCGATGTTGAACGCACTGACTCCCAAATCGCTGCCAAACTCATCCGCAATGAACAATCGGTTTCCCGCTTCGTCGATGGCGATGTCGCTGGGGCTACCCACGATGTCATTCAAGTCGAATTGGCCAAGCAACGAACCGGAAGAAGAAAACTTGAATAACTCCACGCCCACCCCGACACCAGCCGCGTTTGCGATCCATACATTGCCCGAGGCATCCGCATCAATACCCTGGGGGAATACCAAACGAGGATCCGAGAATGTTTCCGTTAGACTCCCGGCACGATCAAATCGAACGCTCGTTCTTGGTTGCGATACGGATCCGGCATGCGACGCATAGAGGTTGCCCGCGCTGTCGAACTCAAGGTTCGACAGATTGCCATCAAGAGCCGAGGTGTCTGCGAAAACGCCGAGCAATGCTCCATCGGGCGAATACCGACTAATTACATTGCTGCCGAAATTCCCGGTAAAGACATCAGTGCCGTTGGTCGCAATCGTGGCGACAACCCCAGAATCAAAGGCAAATTTGTCATTAAAGGTCCCGTCGCGATCAAAACGAAAGCCCGAATGCGAAAAGCCCGAAGGCGTCGAACGATCCGTCCCGACGATGAAGACTTGATCGTTGGCGGTGGGGAGGGCATTCAAAGTCGTCGGCCCAGCGGCAAGCGGCGCCGGAGCGACGGCAACGGTTTCGCCTTCCGGCGTCCTGTCATCCAACGAATTGACGGTCAACGCTGCCAGTAGCCGCCGATCCTCGAGCGATTCATGAATCAGCTGTCGAGACATTACCCCGCGTGCGCGAGCGCCACGACGTTTCCGAGCGATTTGCTGGCGTTTCTTTCTTGGGTTTGAGTGAATCAGCTCAAATAGACGGGGAAACATGAGACAAACGCCTTTGTACAATTATTCAGGTAGTACCGGTTGTTACGCACGATGCAATGTATAAGACTACACCGAAACCACCCACGATGGAACTAAGTAAGGCTGGGGAACTGGGCTTTTTGGGAGGTTTGCACTGGCATCTTGGTAGGCCGGTTCCCAGGCAGCGGAAACCAGCACTAGCCCCACCCGGACGACTCCGATATCGGTGCTGGAAGAAATGCCCTACCTGACCCTCGCCAATGGGATCGAACGATCCTGTTGCAGCAGGCGTCCCTCGCTCGCCCCGGGATCCAAAATCGGTTCCCTTCTCTCTCGCATCCAACGGGTATCTCCGATTCAGATGACATGCTGGTTTGCACAGCTTTCGAAGCGTTTTCAACGGCAAACCGTGATCCATCTGCGCCACCACGGATTTGCGAAACGCGGCTGGCCTCAGCCACGTTGCCATCGGTTTTGCTACAATGCTTTTGGGGAGGAACATTCGAGAGTGGGGTACGAATACCCAACATTTCCCTCCGAACCAGCGATCGTGCGAAAAGCAATTGCGAGGCGTCAAACGGGGTAGGCTACCCAAACCAGTGGGTGGAAGGTTCCTGGCGTTTTGGATGCGGTAGGGTGAGATGAGCAATCAAGGGTCCCATTCGAGTGAGCTACAGTACCAAGAGGGGCAAGAGGTTGTCCCCGGTTACACGCTCGTTCATCGACTCGGAAAAGGTTTTTCGGGGGACGTATGGAAGGGCCGTGCGGCGGGGGGAACCGAGGTTGCGATCAAAGTGGTTCGGTCGCTGTCGGACATTGGTGGTCGCAAAGAACTGAAGGCACTCAAAGCGCTTCGCAATATCCGCCATCCCAATCTTTGTCCGGTCCACGGATTTTGGACCAAGGACAGTCAGGGCAATCTGCTTGAAGAAGGAGAAACCAGCGTCGTGCTGGATTCGTCGAGTGAGGATTCCAACTGGGCGACGGCCACCATGCAAGCGGGTTCTTCGCCGCCTGCTTCGAATCGCACAATTGACGATGACTCGGGCGATGCCGAGGACGAACGCCATGCCGAGCAGTTGATCGTTGTGATGGGGTTAGGCGATTGCACGCTGCACGACCGTTTGCAACAGGTCAGGCTGAACGCAGGCTTGAATCCGCAGGATCGCGAGGATCGCAAAGTTGCCTGTGGGTTGGAGCCGAAGGAGTGCGTTTTGTATTTGCGTGAGGCCGCTAAGGCGATTGATTTACTCAATCATTCTCATGCGATCTATCACTGCGACGTCAAGCCGCAAAATATTCTGCTGGTTGGCGGCGGAGTCCAGGTTTGCGACTTTGGTTTAGCCAACAAAATGGAAGGCGACAGCAGGTTGACGCGACGCGTTTTCGCATCGCCGGCGTATGCCGCACCCGAGGTATTGGGGGGGCAGACTTACAGTTCGACGATGGACCAGTATGCCTTGGCAGTCACCTACTTTGAACTTCGCACCGGTCTATTGCCATTTGACATCACCACAGAAGCCACGATCATTTTGGCGAAAGGGACCGGCAATCTGGATCTGAATGAAGTGACATCGCCGGAACGCAAAGTACTGCGAATCGCGATGCAGGCTGACCCGAAAAAGCGATTCGATTCGTGTACCGATTTGATAAAGGCGCTGGCGGTTGCCAGTGGGGTCGAGAAGTCCGGCGGAGCGATCACGCTGCCACGACTGATAGCGGGTTGCGTGTTGCTTGTCGCAATGATCGTCGGCAGCGGTTTTCTGTGGCGTTCGGTTGCACCGGAGTCGTGGGGACGGTTTACTGGACGCGGCGTGTTTGCTGCCGAAGTGCTGTTTGAGCAAGTTCGCGCGAACGAAAAGGATTTCGGTTTTGTCGATACGGAATCTCAAGTCTCATTCAATGCCAAGGTTGCACTCCATCAAGGTCTTATCAGGAATGTCGAAAGAGCCTTTTCCGGTGCCGACCCGGAATTGAAAATGCAGATCCGCACGTTCACCTTGGCGACATGCCAGAAGTGGGTCGATGCATGCCATTCTCAACTGGTCCAAGGCGGATTCGCCTCGCCGAACGATGCGATCTCAAAAGAACTTGACATCATCGAGACGGTTCTCGGTGACTCGAAGCTAAACTTGCTCGATTTGCAGAAGCTCGAGACAAGCGAATTGAAGAGGGACGTGCTTTCAGCCAGAGTTCAGATTGCAGCCTTGGATCGACAATCGCTCACGCCTGAGCTAGAGCTTGAGTACCGAAACTCGCTTCCCCGTGGCAATCCTTCCGAACGAGAGTCGATTGCAATCGTCTGTCGTGCACTCCTACATCACGATGAAGATGCTTTGCCAGGCCATTACGCTGATGGCAACGTCTTGAGTGACCTTGAGGCGGCTCAACAAGTCTTCGCATCGACAGAGTCCGAAACGTTACCGGCATGGTCCCGCAAGCGTTGGGGCGAGATGGAAGGAGGGAAAAACGGTTTCATTGCTCAATTGAAGCAAGCGACCGAGCGTCAACCCCGTTTGCGGGAACGCATCACTCGAACCTGGCCGGACATCTTCATCGACGCAGACTTGAATGCGATGAAGAGGAAAATGGTGGAGGGACAATGGGACGATTTTGCCGACGCGTTAAAGGAGTTTCAGGATTCAAATCTGGATCTCCGTGATCTCATCGTCAAGCAGAAATCGGAGTTCTTTGGGATGCTAAGTGGTGGACTTGAAGTCGATGCACCGCAGGATGCTGGTAAGTTGTTGGCAGAGGTGAACGCAAAGTTGTCGCAGGTTGACCCCTCCGTCAACACGTTTTTTCTTGGTGCGATGAGTCCATGGGTTAATGAAGTGTTGACTCATGTGATGGCAAAAGCAAAGAAAATCAGCTTGGACGATGCAAGGGCAATCCATCAGGAGGGACTAAGACTTGTCGGCGATTCACCGCAGTCTTCGGTGCCAGCCATTGACTCACTCCTCTTGATGGCCGCGATCAACGTAGGGCCGAAACAATTTGACGATGCGGAATTGAACGGGATCATCGACCGGCTTCGCAGCAACAGCAACTCGCCCCTTCATCAGCTTCTGACGTCCGCAATCAGTCTCGAAATCGGCGCCCGACGAAAGATCCCGTTTGTAGGAAACCGAACCATTGCCGATTTGCAGCGGCAAATGGAACAGTTGGATGCGTTCGGGAATGTATCGGATCAATTGCCGGCAGGCTATTTCGACTACCTCCGCGGCTTGATTTCGATCTGTGAAAACGCCCCTGCGGACGCAGCGAATCTTTGGTACCAAATGCAAACGGGTTCCAATGCGGAGACGATTCGAAATCAATTGGCAGCGGAGCGTTGCGAGTGGATTGCTGGCCAACTGCTTGAGTTGGCCACGATCGAATCCGGAGTGAAAGACCACGAAGTCTTGCAGTTGCGTTTCATGGAAAGCAACGATGGCAAGGGGGCTGGGGGAGCGGAGCGAGTGGATCAAGCGAAATGGTGGTTGCAGCCGGATGTACTTGAGAGCGGTGTTGCAAGTCCGTCGGAAGTCGTGCAACGGTATCGGATCCAGGATTTCGTTCTTGCAGTGGCAACTGCTCAACGCGAGGGGAAATTCGATTCCAATCTGCGGACTCCCAGCGAGTTGCAATTGCTGTTTGATCCCAATACGCCGCCGCTTGCTCGCAACGGCCAGTTCTTTCGAGCCGCGTTTCAGTGCGAGCTTGCGTTTTGCCAGGAAAACACAGGGGACGTCGGCGCGCATACGAAACTACTGCAAGCAACCGTCGCCGTGACGGAGATTGCATTAATGGACTCTGCAATCACGAAACGCGATACACTCGACAACTTTCTTCGTCCTGCCATGGACCGAATTGAGGAGGATTTGCGCACGGGTAAATCATCCTTACCCGATGCGATCTTGACCCGATTTGCGAAGCACTATCTGAACATCGGTCGTGAATGCGAGTCGCTCGATTTAAGCTCGTCGGAATCCTCACTGAGACGGCTGGAACGGCTTGAACGATCGGCAGCAACACTTGCCAGGCTTGCCGGAAACGAAACCTCCAAGGCGGAACAAGTCGCCTACCTGATTTCCGCGGCTGAGTTTTTGCAGCAACGTCAACGGGATTCTGGCAATCAATGGACGCCGGAACAGTTGGAAGTGTTTTCCGGATACGTCGAAAATGCGAAGCAGATTGATGCCCAGGATCCCAATGTTGCCGTTGCCGATGCCTTCCTGGAATACCATTACGCACGCAGCAAGACTGACCCGCAAGAACGAACCAAGGCGTTAAAGATCGCGGCTTCGGAACTTGCCGAAGCGGTCGAGCGTTTGGAACAGATTGATGCGATGTCGCTGGAGCAGTTGAAGAAGCTGTACCAAGTCTATGTGAGGCATGCGAATACAGTGGTGTTAGTTGTCTTTGAAGTACAAGATGAAATCGAGTTCAAGAGTAAGGCTTTGAGAAGTGCACTCGCGAGTGCGGAGAAGGCTCGTGATTTGTTGAGCGACAGTGGGAAGCTAGCCGTCACCCACAATGAGGCCTACATGGCGATTGGAAACTCCAGTGAGGATCTGGCGTTCTATTGCGATTTGCCCGCTGCGGAAAAGAAGCAATTCTATCTCAAAGCCATCCAAGCCTTCGAACAGGCCTGTAAGAAGACGAACAAAGGAGAGTCGATGAAGGCTCGCTCCTACCTCGCTCGCTGCCGGTTTCGATACGCCAAAGAGTTCGGTTTGGTGGAGCAGATGAGGCTCGCTGACGGGGATCTCGGAGAACTTGACCCACGCGAATCGTCCGTGGTTCAGGCAGATTGGTTGTATTGTAGGGCACAGATCAGAGCGGAAATTGGTAACCTTGCCGATGCGATTGATGATGTAAAACGAGCTTGCAGCCTATTGCGAGGTTTTGCAAAAAGCCCAATGGAGCAACAAGACCTGAACGATTACCTATGGTTTTATGCTGATTGCTTGAAGGCTCGCGGGAAGGAACGAGACGACGACAACGCTTTAAGAATTCTTGTTGAAGAGATTAAGAACCCTGGACCGAAGGTGTTTTGGAAATGGCTTGAACTGCGATGCGCGATTTTGGTGGAGTTACAACGACTAAGCGATGTCATCGAGCCAATCAAAGCAATTCCTCAGCAACGGTACGATGATCTTTCTGCCAAACCGCAAGAGACAACGAGATGGCTCGCCCAACTCTCGTTTTACCTGCGTCGCGCCGGGTTCGAATCCCCAGCAGCCGAAAACCTAGAAGCAATTCGCTGTCTCAATAGGTTTCAAACAGAATGCCGGAAGTATGGAAAAGAGATTGGTGCAAACAAAGTCGCCCAGCAATATGCCCTCGTGATTGACGCGAATGAGAGATCACTCTCCTCGGATCCGCTTGTGGAACGGATTCAAAATTACCTGAACCTGTTGCGTGAAACCCAGTCGAAGGGTTTGGACAGCACGTTCCGAGCCTCTCTTCAAGGATCCATGTATGATCAATTGTATGCTTTTGTGGATCGGGTAACTCATCGAAGGGAAATCGATCAGCAGATCGACAAACTGTCTGCGCAAGAACGCGTGTCGCTACGAGAACAACTGCTCGAATATCGTGACTATCTGGCCAACGGAGGTGCTGAAATGCAGAAGACACGAGAGGACATTTCTCAATTCACCAATTTGTTTCTGCCTCGATAACCAAAGGAGTGGCCGCGCCATGCTCAGGTTTTTTCTGAGTTGATCGTAACGCACCGCTTTCCAGCTGGACTTCGACGGTTTTGAAACCGCGCAGGTTTCTCTATGCCATGTTTGCTTTCACATCAGGCGAACCCTTGCTTTGGTGGGCGAAATCGGGGTCCGAGGCGAAGTTCTTGGCTGGCGGCGAGGCCGCCCTACGACCAAGAAAGCCGGATTTACGAGGAAAATCAGTCCGATCTGTAGAATTGGCATAATCCCTCCCCTGCGAGGAGGTCGATCAAAGACAAAAAATGGGTGCATCCATTCGCGGTCGCGTCCTTTGAGTTGAAATGAACTGGTAGTTGGTCGGGGGGCCGCTGCAATGCATCGCTATTTATGGGTCACTGTATTCGTTTTGAATCCGCTGCTCACACTGTGTTGGCTTCCTACGAGTGCCTCGGAGCCCGGCGGCGGTGTGCTCCGCATC
>NZ_SJPV01000037.1 GCF_007860135.1 Novipirellula artificiosorum | reverse complement strand
CGGCGAGTATTTTTCCTGTTCGGTCGTCCACCCTGTGTAGGCGAGTGGCATCGCCCAGCGCACCATCGCCGGATTTCAGGGAGACCAACCAATAGGGGTCGTCGGGCACATTCGCTGACACCATCGCCTGCAGGATTGCCAGGTCATGAACACCGTTCTCGCTGTACAATTTCGCGTAGAATTCCTTTTCTCGACGAATCCTCGCCGTGTCAAAGAACACGGCGGAACACTTTGTGCCTGGCGGAATGTCACCAAAGTGTTCAATGACAATCATGATTGCCGCCTTTTGATCAATTTCTCGTTTTGTCAACTTTTGCTCCCAACCCTAAACACTAGCATCACTGAAAATCGTGGCCTGTCACGTTAGTATTGCAGATTGTCCCTACTCCCTCGCTGGGACTCCTTGCGGTGTTGACTGATGGCGACCGACGCGAGGATATACGAGCCGAAGATAGGCGATCGATTCTCCTGGACGTCGTGAAAGTCTGACCATGGAATCAGTAGTTGTGGATGACCGATGCGAAACGGCAAAAGCATTGACATTAGCAAGCCACGCTCCGAGACGCCCAGGATCAAGCACGAATTGAAATCCACTCCGCCCATCTTTCCGGATTGAAAAGAGAAAAACTCGCACTCTATTCTTGCATCGTATCGGTATCTCTCAGCTAGTCGCGACCAACCGCTCAGAAACGCGATCAGCAAAGAGATGTCGCACCACATCAGTGGAAACAGGACAATGAAAAACAAAATCATGATTGGGGGAATCAAGTTGCCGTACCGACCAGAGGAATTCGTCAGCCAATCTATCCGAAGAAACGGAGAATCAATCCATTCCCAAATCATAAACGAAATTGGCGGTGGGCGTGACCGCTTCTTTCTTGACGCCGAGCTCTTCAACGATGATCAGTTGTAGTACGTTCCGAATGTCGGTGGCGTTCCATGAGTTCTGTCGCTTGGACAGTTTTGCGTAATTGAGAGCGACAATTTGGGTGACCAGACCACGGTAGTCGGTGAAGGTTTTTGCCGGGAACAGTTGGAATGGTTTTGTGAGTGCTGCAAGAACGAGTCCTACGAACGCCATGCAAAATAGTGCGACGAACGCGCCAAACCCTGACGCATTGTCCGCGGCGATTGACGAATAGCAGAACCAGCCCGCCATTGCGGCAAGCAGGACAGCGGCGAGCCTAAGCCAAAGCGGCCGTTGGAGTGGTGGCATCCTGAGATCCATTTCGGTTCCGAGTCTCGCCCACAATCGTTGACGTCTTCTCAGTGGCAAAGTGTCGGAGATTTTCCACGATGGACGAACGCTTCGTGTTCGAACCAACGAGGCCCCGGCGATGGCGGACACGCGATTGGCAAATCGCTATCGTTTCAGTTAGAGTTGTGTCCCCGGCTGGCGGAAGGCGTGAAATCAGGCGAGTTCCAGCTGCGCGCGTCGTAACGCGAATTGGCGCGGCGATTCCAAGACCGGATAATCAACGTGAAAGGATCTATCCGGTCGGACATGAATGAAACGTCGCTCAGCTTGCTCCACCGACTCCGTCACGCACCCGAATCCGAAAGTTGGAATCGGCTTGTCAATCTGTACGCGCCGTTGATCCGGGCATGGCTGCGGAAATACGACGTCCAGGACTGCGATGCTGACGATCTCGTGCAAGAGGTGTTGCTGGCCGTATCCAAGGATCTCGACAAGTTCGAACATCATGGGCGGCCAGGGGCTTTTCGCGGGTGGCTCAAGGCGATACTAGTCAACCGATTACGCATATTCTGGCGAGGTCGGGGTCGTCGTCCAGAGGCTCGCGGTGATTCGGACATCGATGCCAGGATCGCGCAGTTAGACGACCCGGCCAGCGAAATGAGCCGAATCTGGGATCGGGAGCACGACCAGTATGTTCTCCGGCAACTTCTCACGCTTGCGGAGCCGCACTTCGAGCCGAATACCTGGAAGGCGTTCTATCGCGTGGCATTAGAAGGGGCGAAACCGGACGTGGTAGCTCAGGAAATGGGAATTTCCCTGAACGCGGTTTGTCTCGCTAAGTCTCGTGTCACTAGGAGGTTACGCCAAGAGTCAGCAGGCCTGATCGAGTCGTCGTCAAGTTTTTTCACAAAGAGCTGACAAGATTTCTCGCGAGCGGGTCTTGGTAACTAGAAGCGATTCATTCGATCCGAACTCAGCCAGTGACGCTGAATCGCTGACCAACGTCACACCGTCGTGTGTCCGCGACAGAGCTGTAAACCAAGAGATTCCCATGCCGAAACTTAACGACCACCCGAGCCGAGAGGAACTGAGTGCCTACAGCCTTGGGCAATTGCCGGAGGAAAGAGCGGTCGCGATCGATAGTCATATCAGCGACTGCAAGCCTTGCTGTGAGACCATCATTTCACTGTCGTCCGAAGACACGTTCGCAGGTTTGTTGCAGGAAGCCGGCCGATTGCCGACGGATCAGACGGCTGATCACGACAGTGTAACTGCTAACTCGGCTTCTTTCGACAACATTCCTCAACCTCTGAGCGAACATCCTCGCTATGAGATTCTCGGCCTGATCGGCAAGGGTGGCATGGGCGACGTCTATACAGCCCGTCACCGTAAGATGGAAAGAACAGTGGCGTTGAAGGTCATCAATCGCGGACTGGTTCAGAAAGCGGAAGCTATCGATCGTTTTCATCGTGAAGTGAAGGCCGCCGCGCAACTGTCTCATCCAAACATCGTGACCGCGTACGACGCCGATCAGGCTGGTGACTTCCATTTCATGGTGATGGAATACGTCGACGGAGTTGACCTGTCTCAGGCGGTCAAGAAACGAGGCGCATTGCCATTCGCCGAAGCATGCGATTACATTCGGCAGGCAGCGATCGGACTGCAGCACGCACATGAACGCGGCATGGTGCATCGCGACATCAAGCCTCACAACATGATGGTCACGGCAGATGGCACCGTAAAAATCCTCGACTTCGGCCTTGCCTCGTTGGCACCAGAAGCATTGGCAGGTGCTGACTCAGTCGAAGCTCGCGGTGAATTGACGGCGGCCGGCGCGATCATGGGAACGCCGGACTTCATCTCGCCGGAGCAGGCCGAGGACGCCCGCAACGCCGACATTCGCAGCGACATCTACAGCCTCGGAGCGACACTCTACTACTTGCTGTCCGGTCAGGTGCCGTTTGACGATGGTAGCGTCATGCACAAACTCAGAAGTCATGCACAGGTCGAACCCGCCCCATTGAATTCGGTGCGCGACGACGTGCCTGAAGAACTTGTGGCCATCGCGTCCAAGATGATGGCCAAGGATCCCGATGAGCGATATTTCACGCCGAAGGAGGTTGCAGAAGCGCTAGAGTCTTTCCTGAGTACGTGGCAACCGAGTGAGGCAAATTCGCCTCGACAAGTTGCCTCAAATGGTGGAAACAATGCCGGTTCGGGCGGGCAAAAAAACCTGTCTGATGATTCGAAGCCCAGTCGACTGCCCGTGGTGGCAAAGTTCCTGCTCTACACTTCGCTACTTCCTATCGGGCTTTGCGTCGTGAACGAATTCGTTCCCCTGGGATTGTTCGGCAGTGAAACTGATTGGTTTTGGTATAGCATCCTCATATCGCTTGGACTGAGCACAATTGGCGGCATTATGTTAGGTGTTCACCAAACGCTGGTCATCAATCGTAACGATCAGCGCAAGAACGGGATGACGACGGACAATTACTTCCTGATGATCATCTGCTTAGCCGTTTCTGCTTTTATTCTTTTAACCTACTTGAGCGATGGTAACGGGCACATTGAAGTAACGCCGCAGTCTGACTACACGACGCTGGGGACACACCCCCTGACGATCGTTGATACTTCCGGAGCGAAGCCGCTGGGCGGAACATCCAGTACCCATCAGAATGATGCCACGGGAATCACAACCCATTCCTTCAAGAGTGCCAACGGTCGATACAACCTCACGCTGGTCGACAAAGTTCTGACAGTCAACGGCGAAAAATACACGCTCGAAAATCTGACCGACGCGATCCGCATCGTGGACGAACGGGTTGAGATCACGCGCGTTATGGTGGGACCGCAGAATGGTCAACCAACTGATCGCGACAATGCTAAGGTCAGTAGCGCATTCCCAACGTTGCAGATTATGCGTGTCGAGGAGGAATCGACAAATCTCGGCAATGATGTTAAGAGAACATGGAAGCTAGAGGGACGCGGATTGGACATGGTCTTCGCCCAAATCCTGCACATTTCGAATGGAGAACGGCGGACCGCCTATCAAACGAAACTCGAATTGAACGCCGGTCACGGTGACCGGCAGGGTCAGCTCGTGCTCCACAGTCAGGATCGCCCGAATGACCAGGTGGCTTTGTCACTCGATCTCTCATTTGGAAACGATCACGGCGAATCGAAGTCCGGGCCAGTCTCCTTTGCAAAAGGGCTTGGTCTGAGTTCCATATCATCACAGAGCCTTTGGGATGCTCAGCACATCGATCAAGATGACATCGCGTTCCTTTTGACCCGGGCTCAATATCCGTCCGATGAGAATGGCAGCACCAGGCATCGCATGGACGACCTCGGAGCCATGGTGCGGGCATCCAAACAGGGAGCAGAGTTTCTGGTCGTCATCCTGCATTGGGAAGCCGTAAGCTGGAAGCCGAAGGGTACCTCGGAAGCAAACAAGCCCGAACTGAAGATCACCGGCAAGTCGGCAAACAAGGGGACGGCGGGACTGCCGAGTGTTTACGACTGGAATTTCAAGGGCCGTGACGTCGGTGATCTGAAGGTGCGATTACTACTCGCTCAGAACGGAAAGACCGAAGTCATGCAGGAATTCGATTTCGAAAAGCTTCCAGCTGATTTCGCCAACAAGGTTCGCCTGGAGGTTAAAGATGCTGCGAGAAGTCCGAAAGGACGTAGAGTGAGCGCAATTCTGTTTGTCGAATCTCCAGTCCCTTCAAGCAGTGCAACTGTCAACGAAGACAAGGGGCTCTCGATCGACGTCGTAGCACCCTTCAGTAATAAAATTGAACGCGCCGATCTGGAGTCAATCGAGTCTGAACAGACAGAATTACTGCTCGCCTTGAGTTACTCGAAAGAGAACATGACTAACGACCGATCTATGGAGTCGATGACCGCAGCGACAAAGGACGGCAATGTCACCTTCTTGTTCGTCACACTCGACTGGTCGCCAACGTTCGTTCCCACCATCAACGGCAAAGTCACTGAGCGGATACTCGACCGGATGAAAAAAACGTACGCCGAGTGCAAGTCATACCGTGATTCCGGCGTCATCAAGTCTGTGTTTCTTGAGAACACTGTCTCACCCGAATTTACTGTTGAGTATTCGTTCGATACGGCATTTGTGCGTCCCGACCGGTTTCGATTCGAAATCAAGGACCAGGATGATGATAAGTTACTTATCTCTGCCGACGGGGAAGACGTTCAAGCCTCATGGGACATTGAACCGGGAAACCAAAAACCGGAGTCACTGGAACTCGCCATGGCTCAAGCGATTGGATTCACAGGGGGAGATGTCGGCCGAATTCCGGCGATGCTCATGCCAAAAAACCTTGACGGTTGGGTTGACTTGGACCTCATCGACCCGAGACAGATCGAAGATGGCAGCCTTCAGAGTGCTGAGTGCTTTCGTTTGGAGTACAGCTTCCGCGACGAGCAAGTCACACTATGGATCGATAAGCAGTCCTATCTCGTACGACGGATTGACGAGCGGATCAAATCGGACGACATTCGCATCGAGCGGACGACAAACTTCGATCCAACGATCGATGGCAAGATCACGGACGAGATGCTCGAATTCGATCCGCCTGCTCCGCGAGCCGACGATGATCGTGCGCATACGCTTCCAGAATCGGCCTCGCTGTGCATAAAATAGCAATCACCGATATCGAGTCAGGGTTGTAGCGAGCCCATGAAGTTGAGGACGGTATCGCTGTAACTTGCGAGCGTCTCGTCATCGACTTCTCGGCAGAGCCCGTAATCATGATTGTCCCAGACGCCGACCACCTTGGCATCGGCCAACCGTTGGCATGTTTCCTCGATTTGCTCGCCGGTTTCGAAAAGGTCACCGATCACGATCACCTGATCGACATTCTCAGAGCTAGAGTGCGCAAGTGCGGCATCCAGCGGTCCGATGTGCTCGTGAATGTCGGTAAGGATGCCAAGCTTCACCAGTCTAATTCCTTGTGTCATTGAAGGGGTTGGCTCTCAAGGTTGATCATTGTTGCATGTTCCATGACATCCCGGGCAAGTGCGTTGCACGCGTTGCCACTGAATCTGTGAAACCTGCTGGGAAGGCGGACGCGGGTGAGGCTTGAACGCGATTCGGCGAGAACGAAAACTGGGTTATGAAGTCGTAGTATTTGACACTGCGCAGGTATTCAGAGGCATGGATCTGAAGTGCGCTTTTCTCTGGGTTATGGGAAACCCGGGTAAACGGCTTTCTGGGTTATTCGATGTCTTCCTCACTAGGGATTCTATTTATCCCCTAGTTCGCCCCACATAGTGAGACCAACAGATAGCAAACTTTCTAGCTCAGGTTATGGGACGCGCGTTATCGCTTTCGCATAGATAGTACCGGGAGGGGCATTGTGCGGCTGATCCCTTTCCTGGTACGTGACAATTCAGCAATCGGCTCAAGGATTTCCGGGCGTTCTTTGACGGTCAGAATGATCCAATCGTACGACGATGCACAAAGCGAACCGATCGCGACCGTTACCTTGAACGACGCGATCGATTCAGCAATGCTGCTTGTGCCAAAATCGGTGACGCTCACCCATCCGAGCTTACGATTGGGTGACGCATCGCGAGCTACATCGAGGCGAGATCGGATGAAAGCTCGTCGATTCCGTCGATCTCGATCTCGATCTCGATCTCGATGTCGTCGCCAAACTCGGTAGTTGGCACAGTGACACTTGACGAATCCTTGTTGGGTTGGCCGGCAAAACCTGATACGACCTTGTCAACTTGGACCGCACCCAAGCTAGATTCGCTTTCCAACTGGTCGGCGGCCGACACGTCCGAACTTTGATCGCGAACATAATCCGATCGGAATGGGGCAAACTCGGATTCAAGCTGGTTTTGGTTCAGCCGGTTGATCACACGAACCGCATCCAGCCCAGAAACAGTTCCGTCCCCACTGACATCCAAGAACGCTTCGAAGTTGTCCCGTTCTTGGTACAGTGCTGTAATGATTTGCAGTGCATCCAATGCGGTTGTCTGGCCACTGTTGTTGACGTCCGTCGGATCGCGATAGTTGTGGAATGGTCCAGAACGAAGGAATGCTTCGCGTAGTCCCTCGCCCTCAGCCATCGACGACGCAACAAGCGTTGATGAACTCGGAGTTGGGTTGGGGAATCCGTCTGCGAAAACGAATCTGGCATCACCAATCCCCAATCCAAAGTTGGCTTCCAGCAAATCAAAGTCCTCAAAGTCGACCATTCCGGACCCGTCGAAGTCCGCCCAGGCAGCAAATGGCGGCTCCGGATCCCCGACTGAACGGCCAAACGCGTCACGGAAGTGAGCGTAGTCACCAAAGTCGATCGAGCCGTTGTTGTCAAAGTCATAGGGCATGGCGAACAATTCGGTGTTTGGCAATGTGCCGACCCCAGCGTCCGCAGAAACACCCCCTATTCCGACGCTTCCGTCGGTGACTTCCAGGTCCAAGCCCAAACCGGTGACGTTACCAGTTGTGGGATCAAGGATCACACTGTCAGTTGATCTGCGCGAGAACTCAACCGTCGCAAGCAAAACGGCGTTGTCGTCGCCCACTAATCGGTCTGCTGTCACGCTCAGGTTGCTAACTGTCCCTGCCGCATCGTTGATGGTGCCGCCGACAAGAGAGAAACCTGGACCTGGGATGATCGCTGACGCGGATGTTATCGCTGTGTTGTAGTCAAGCGAAAGAGTCGCGCTGTCGACACCCTGTGCACCAGCGGCATCCATCCAGACTTCCACATAGAACGTTTCAAACTCGTTTACGAAGTTACTGTTGGGTGGAATCTCGGTTGCTTCACCGTCCCCGTCTGCATCAGAAGGAGCATCGACGACGCGAAGCTGAAGGCCGGGAGCGTCCAAGTGAGTGACGGTTGCTGTATCTGAAAGATCGACGGCACGCCATGGAATGTTTCCACCGCCGCCGAGGCGTCCGAACTGCAAGCGACCTGGATCCAGCATAAACGTTTCTTCACCAGCCCCGGTCGCAACGACCTCAACATAGGCAAGACGCGACCAAGTCGAATCCGCACCGCGACCTACCTCAAACGTACCGCCACCAAGATCATCAACCATTCCTTGGCTATCGTCGATCGTGCCAGAAGGCAAAATGTCAAAGTCTTGATGCACGATGCCAGTTGCGTCCAGCAAATTCGTGTCGTAGCTCAAATCGACATGCCCGCCGGACAGACCGTTGAAGCCGGGATCCAAATCTCGCACCCAGACTTCGACATAGTACGTGCCGCCAACGGGGACGGTGTCGATTTCAGACGGCAGCGTGGTCGAATCGTCGGCCGTGGGAGCCGAGACGACGACCAATTGTGTCTCAGCACGCGAGCCTTCATTCAACGCAAAAATGCTGACAGTGCCGCTGACTTCATTACTGGCAACAATCAGTGCTTGACCATTTGGACTTTGATCCGATGGAATGTACTCCAAGTCTTCCACGCCCAAATCGCCGGCACCTGCAAGATCATCTGAGGGTTCAATATTGAAGTCGCGGTTATTTAAGTAACCAACGAAACTCGAGAGCGAAGGATCGGTCACGTCATAAATCATGATCCCACCGACTCTCTCCAGTCCGATGAAGGCCAAGGTACGATCTCCGAACTGACCGATCGTGACCGCTTCTGGCTCAGGGCCTTTGTCGTCACTTCGGTTGTCGGCTTCATTTTCGTCGTTGGTCGCGTTGAACCCGAACGGAATCAAGTCGGCTGTGATGGTTTCAAACTGATTTCCAGAATCGAAAACGACTTCCCCATCAGTGTTCCAAATCGTGAATGATCGCGAACCGTAGGAATACAGTTCGTCGAAGTCACCGTCGCCATCAATATCGCCATCAATGTTGGAAACCTTCAACCGGCCAAGGTTTTCGTTGTCTTGTAGGAATGCGGCGTCCGGAAACGCGGTTGGATCCAACGTCAAGCTACCGATTCGAGACTCGTCAAAGTCGCGCGAATCGCCTTCGTTCGCCGTTACAAAATAGGTTTGGCCACCTTGCTCAAATGACGTGATTGCGTCTGGCATGTACAGGCCTTGAACGGGCCAAGGCCGGATGTTGATTTCATCGTCGCGGTTGCTTGCATCCAAGCCATTGCCCGGAATCGAATGATCCTTTGTGCCCAGTGGCTCGACTCCGACCAGCGTCTTGGTGGTCAAGTCAACCATTGCAATCGCATTGGCTTCTTGAAGTGTGACCACCGCCATCGAATTGTCAGGCGTTATGGTGACAAACTCCGGCTCCAGATCGACCGAAGCGGCGCGACCTGGAAAGATGCGGATGCCTTCTGCGCGAAGAGCATCTTCTTGACCGTCCAGAGACGTGAAGTCGATCGTGGTCACGTCGAAATCCGTCACGAAGCCGCCTGCGCGAAGGTCCGTCAAGTCAATCACGCTGATCGATCCCATGGGGTCTACTGCGGGATTAGGATCTTCTAGGTCGCCCGGTTCTCCTTCATTCGCAACGACGATGGTCATGCCATCTGGCGAAAAGCTCAACGAATCGGGAAGCGCGCCGACTTCAACCGATGCTTTGAAGGTGCCATCGGTATCGTAGATGATCACGATACCATTTTCTGTGTGATCGTCGGCCGCAACGGCTGCTGCCACCAATCCGTTGGATACGTCAACGCTATTAATACCGCCCGAGTTTGCAGGCAACCCAATCGGATTGATGGATGGTGCAGCAACGGGGTTGGCCGGATCGCTGATATCCAAGACACCAATCACATTGTCAAACGCGTTGGTATAGAACACCCGTTGTGTGACTGGATCGTAAGACACAATCTCTGCTGCCGATTCGTCAAAAACTCCTGTTGAAAAAGTACTGAGTGCGGAAAAGGCAAGCGTTGGATCACTGACGGGAGTTCCAATCGAGTCGGATCGGAATTGCAAGTTGACAATTCGGTTGTCCCAGTTGCGACCGGTGTCATCCATACCAAACGCTTTGGCGGCGTCTGGGTAAACATCGTTCAGGTACTCAGCCAATGCATCTTGTTCTGTCCCGTCATCGGCGAATGTTGCATCGCCTGTTTGGATAGCCTGTTCAAGCGGCTGGAAATCGATTCGGGCAAGATCGGCCGCACTGGCAACTTCGCCAACTGCCGGATCGCTGTTGGTATTTGGGAACGGATAGCCATCACCACCGCCGACGAAATTCCCTGACGCATCGAACCGCGGACTTGCCAGGAAGTCGAGCGTGACCAGCCGAATCAATTCACCGGTATCGACCAAATCACCGTTTTCAACCAAAGACACAGCTACGACACCGTCTTCGTCATAGACCGCTGCGTTAACGATACGACTTCCGACTGGCAACGCGGGATCATACGAGAACCGAAGTCCCGAGATCTGCGGGAAGCGACCAGAAACACCAGGAATTGCGCTCACACCATGTTCAAGCAACCCAACCAACTCGGCTTGGGTCAAGGTCATTAGCACCAGGCCATTGTTGAATGCCAAAGTCGTCGCAATGTCGTTTTGCGAGATACCGCCTTCGGGTTTTACGACGATGCCTGAACTATCGATGACAGCTTCATTTGGAAGGCGAACGGCATCAGTACCACCTGGAGGCACAACGACTTGGCCGATCGATGCTCGGATACCGCCACCATTCTTCAGCGAAACCATCACGGTCCCGTCGGCTGCTTGAGCTGCTGCCAAGTTTGCATCTGCGGTCAAATTGCCAAGGTTGGTTTCTTGAGTACGCACACCATCAGGGTCGCTAGGTGAGTCCACGCCCGAACGGTTGCCGTTCAAGAACACATCCGATACGCCAAACACGTTGGATTCGGTTGCAACAATCTGAGCTTCGACCGCATCCACAATCGCCTGAATCTCAGGGTCGACCATAGCACCAGCGCCAAGATCTGTGACTCCTTGTGCGTCGGTTGCGTAGGCACCCGAGACTGCTGCATCGTAAGTTGTTGGATCAATGTTTCCGGCCGCGTCGAAACCAATCACCAATCGACCGACGTACTTGTAGCTTCCGTCAGTATTGACCACTGCCGTCGAAGTTCCGTCCGCGTTGGTGACGAACTGTGGGTATTCTCCTTGGTCGCTATCGCCGCTTCTAGGCCGATCGTCTGCGTCGAACAACCGAGTGTTCGATCCACCTGCCACGATGATGTCGACGTTGGATAGTCTTTCTGCCAATTCAAGCTCAATGTTCAGCCGCTGCATGTGCGACAAAACAATCACTTTGTTCATCGTCGGATTCGCAGCCAACAGCGCGTCGACTTCTGTTTGGATTTCCGCCGCCAGGGCATCCAACTCTGCATCGGAAGGATTCGCGGCGAACGGCTCTGGGCTTACCGTCAGATCACCAGGACTTGAAATGCTTGCCAGTGTTGGAGTCGTCGCACCAATCACACCAACGGTTTCAACAGTCTCTCCCAAGTCCGCTCCGCGGGAAAGAAACGCCAACTGGCCGCCTTCCTTTAAATCGCTATCAACCAGTCGGGCTGCAGGCGTTCCGGCAGTCTCTGCAAACCTTCCCTGATCGTCCAAAGCGTGTGCTTGCACGTCAAACAAAAACAATGTGCCGGGCGCCTCTCCGAACAATGTTGATACATCAACGATACCGCTACTTTCCCAATCACCAATATCTTGTTGCCCAGTTGAAGCGACGTTTTCGTCAACTGCTCCCCGTGTGACGTCTTGGTTGATCTCTGCAACGCGAACCACGGAACCGTCAGCCGGATTTACTGCAAGAATCGATGCATCGTGAGGATTTACCGCACCCGGGCCAAAGATCCCACCAATGGCGCGGTCTTCTTGGACGTAGACCCATCCGTCATCAGCCCAGTCCAAGTTGTCGGGACTGCGTAGTGCCTGAGTTGGATCTTGGTCGCCATCATAAATGATGGTAACAGTCGCCTTCGGGGTAGTGATGCTGGAAAAGTCGACGGTGGCCGTGTAAAGCGTCCCGATTCGGTCTGCGCCACCAAAATCTGACGACCGTCCCGTCGACGCAAACACAAACTCTGACCCGTCACTTGGGTTGGTGGCGATATCTTCGGGGCGAGAGAAACCGAATGCACCAAGTGCTTCAGCCCGTGTCCAAAGTGTCTTTTGCGTCGGATATCCGTATTCGTCATAGCCTGTGGAACCATCTTCGGAGACCATAGCGAGATCTTGTGAGTTATCGATCTCCACCCACGTTCCCGCTTGAGGCACATTGTTCAAAGCTCCGTTAAAGTCTGACGGATCTTTGATCGCCGCGTCGTCTGCAACCCATACATACAGCTTGCCGTTTTCGAGCCCATTGCGATCCAAGAAACCGCCTGTGCCGGAGTTCTTTTCTCCGACGTACATGTACATGGGCGCGGCTTCGTCAACCGAGTCACCATCGGCATCAAACGGTGAAGTGTCATCCATCAAGACGAAAGCGACGTGGGTCGTTGTTCCCGTGTCCACTTCCGTTACGTTTTCCCAAGCACCGCGACCCATCGCAGGGACCGACCACAGTTGCCCCGTCGAAACATCAAGGGCCCATTCGCCCCCGGAAACATTTGAAATGTCGCCGCCAGTTTCTTCACCTGCGAAGAAAATTGTGTCAGCTAGGCCTCGTCCGGCGCCGAATCCGTTTGCTTGAACGAGCACTGCGGAACAGAATCTTGTGAAGCCCGAGCGGCTTTCAACGAAGTCGGATACATCATCCAACACGGTACCATCGGAATTGTAAATCGTGTCATAGGCAAGCCCAGCGTCAACAATTTGTCGAGTCGTTTTGTCGATATCAAAGTATGAAATTCGAGCCCCAGTGATTGAGGTTCCATTCGCAAGTGAGTACGCGTATCCGTCACCATCGACCAATTCATGGGTGGCGAAAACGCGTACTGTGTCAGAGTCGAACTCGTACGCTCCAATTCCGTCCAGAATACCAGGTGGTGTGTAATCACCAGCGGTACTCGAATTCAACGCGCCCGTTGTGCCAGAAAACGTCTCGGTGACAGTAAAGATTGGGGTGACTGAAAAGCCATTTTCGCCAACGGCCATCGAATCGCCGTTGCCAGGCATCTGAATGACCGTCGATGAGGTCACAACGCCGCCTTGTGGGGCTTGCCCGCCGGAGATTTCCAGCGGCGCAAGATTCGCGTCCGTTGAAAAATCCAGATTCGCGCTCAAGTAGGGGAAGTCGGTTCCCGTGAAATCCAGGCCCACAAGTGTGCTTCCTGCCAGTGCAGAGAAATCTCCGGGCGTGCTACCGTCGATCAAACCTGCCAAATTCGCGGTTCCAAAGTCGAATTCGTGATTGCCAAGGGCAACCGCTTGAATGCCGAGTTCGTTTTGAATTTGAATGTCGGCGATTCCGCCGGAACCAAACACACTTTCAGAAGCGTCATAAAACAAACCCGGGATGAACGCGTCACCGGAGGAAAGCGTCAGTGTGCTGTCAGCAACGTCTTCCGAGCGCAAAGAATTCAGGACGGCGGAAAGCCTGGGGGCATCTTGGATTGCCGCTACAGCAGCTTCTTGGTCCGCGATATGAAGGAGTTCCAAAGTAAAGTCGGCAGCCAACAGTTGCCGCGACTCCAGGCTTTCAATCCGCAGATTCTTAACACTTCGTTGACGAACGTTATCTTGTTTGTGCTGCGAAAACAAAGAACGAAACAGACTTCGGCGTTTGGGGCTCATATAACTCTCGATGCGTAGGGGGTAGAAACCGATAACGGCCGAGAGTGTTGGATTGCGTCATGAAAATCATTGGTAGCAAAAGCGAAGAACCGATGATGATTCTGATGGTCAACGAATCTGCGATACTTGTGCGCACCCCTTAACGCCGAATTAACGTTTTGCGTTCGGAAATGCTAGGCACTGCCGCTCGAACATGCGCAACCTGCAGCGGTTGAGTCTTTGAAAGAGGCGACGGCCTCAACAAAATAGGTTCTCCTGGTTTTGTTTACTAAACCTAAACACGGCGTAGCCGTTTGCCTCGCCAAACCACCAGGAGAACCCAGTGATGTTGTACGTCGCCATCGACCAACATGCTAAGCAAATCACCGTTTGTGTCCGCAATGAGGACGGGGAGACGGTGTTACGTCGGCAAGTCAGTACCCGTCCCGAAAAGATCCAGGCGTTCTCTCAGCAGCTCGCCGAGATGGACAGCCCGTTCATGGCGATCCTCGAGCGAGCGCGTCAGGTCGAGCTAGGCAAGACTCTCAGCGCGACACAAATTCTGATGACCGCCCCCGGTGTGAGCCACTACAGCGGTCTAACAATGGCCAGCCGTATCGGCCCCATTGAAAGGTTTCCCAGCCCGCGAAGTCTCGCGAACTATTTTGGGCTGACTCCAGGTTGCCACAACTCCGGGAACGCCCAGGACCGACTCGGTTCGATAACCAAACAAGGCAGTAAGATTGCGAGGTTTATCCTGGGGCAGTTGGTGCTGCACTTCTTAAAGCAGGATCCGAAGATGCGCCAACAGTCGGTACTGGATGACTCTTTCCCAAGAGATCGGCAGTTGCGGCGGCATCTGAGCATCCCCTCCGCGAACCTCAGCCGATTCGCGACTTCAACGCAGTTTCCTCGGAATCTGGTCTGAGATTTTGCAAAGACTGCAGTGAAGGGTTTCCGCCTCAACGCGCTGGGCGATGCAACCTAACGCACGAAAACTGACGGAGATCGAGTCGGGGTAAGGCCGATCCGGGATCCTTGGCCGTCTCGAACGCAGACGCAATCAAATCCGCCGGCAATTCGCCAGTGGCTCGTCTTCTCGCACTTGGCGGCACATGCAAATGCGATCGGTGAAAACAGGGACTCCGCGCCGAATATCAGTATAATCCAATTATTGCTGAAGAGACCGCGTGCATAGTGCATGGACTTTATGCCACGTCGTCGGAGGGCAAAGTCCGTCATCAAACGCTCTCATCTGAGAGCGCACGCATTCACAACAGATTGCTAACTTGTATCGGAATACCCTATAGGCAGAACGTCTTATCTTTCGACTCGCACACAAAGGTCATCGCAATGGCAACTGGACCGACCTACAGCACTGGTGGCGAGGTTGTGACGTGGGGCAATGACAACTTTGGGCAATGCGCCACGGCACCGGAGGCCGATTTCAAATCTATCTCTGCGGGCCACGAATTCAGTTTGGGAATCTTGAGTGAGGGCAGGCTAGTTGGCTGGGGTTCGAATCTTAGTGGGCAGATCCAAATTCCGGAACCGTTTTGTCAGTTTGCTGTTGTTTCTGCTGGTACTCGGCACTCCGTTGGTCTGCGGAGCGACGGTACGGTTGTCGTTTGGGGTGCAAATATTTCGGACCAATCCACCGCTCCCATTGGCCAGTTTCGGAGAATCGCGACGGGTCGGGATCACAATTTGGCAATCAGTGTCGACGGTACACTGACCGCGTGGGGTGCCAATAATTGCGGCCAAACCAATGTACCCAAGGGGAAATTCAGAGCCGTGGCAGCGGGATTACATCATAGTTTGGCGATCCGTGAAGACGGTACGCTGGTTGGTTGGGGGCGCGACAACTACGGCCAAGCCAACGTACCGGCGGGCAAATTCGAAGCAATTGCAGCGGGACTTGATCACAGTATTGGTCTTCGATCGGAGGGTTCTCTCATTGCCTGGGGCTGGGATGTTGCCGGTATGCCGGATGTTCCATCGGGCAAGTTTGTTGCCATTGCGGCCGGTGAGTTGTATGGCCTTGGACTCCGTTCAGATGGAACGCTGGCCGCATGGGGTATGAAGGCCCAAGGCCAATGCAAAGTGCCAACCGGCAAGTTCATTGCTATTGCCGCTGGCGCATATCATGGTCTTGCGATCACGACCGACGGGACGCTCGTCGGTTGGGGCTACGGCGAGTCTGGTCAAGCAACCGTACCCGAGGGAAAGTACACCGCCATTGCGGCTGGCGGTTATCACAGTCTGGCCATTCGGACGGACGGGTCGCTCATCGGTTGGGGACACAATGTCTTTGAGCAGTGCACCGTACGAGCTGGGAGGTTTACGTCGATTTCGGCAGGCTGGGGTATCAGCCTAGGGCTCCGTGACGATGGCACACTCGTTGGCTGGGGCGATGAGGTCGGAGAGATGACTGGCCCGGAGGGTGAGTTTACAGCGATCGCAGCCGGTGGTACCCACTGCTTGGCTATCCGTACGAATGGCACGCTGGTCGGGTGGGGTCGGAACCATCACGGCCAAGCCACGGTTCCCGACGGACAGTTCGCAGCGATCTCGGCCGGACAGCAACATAGCCTGGGAATTAAAAGCGACGGTACACTTGTTGGATGGGGTCACAATGACTTTGGTCAATCATCTGTCCCGAAGGGGGCCTTTTTGGCAGTTGCTGCGGGTGGCTACCACAGTCTTGGGATCAGGCGAGATGGCAGGCTGGCCGGGTGGGGCCGCAATAGCGATGGGCAAATCGATGTGCCGGAAGGTGAGTTTTCGATGATCGCGGCTGGCCGTGAGCACAGCTTGGCAATCCGGAAGGATGGCACATTGGTCGGGTGGGGGTCCAACTTCAAAGGTCAAGTCAATGTGCCGCAAGGGAAATTCTCAATGGTCGCCGCCGGTGGCCAGCACAGCCTCGCGATTCGTGATTTGCGTGTCAACAATATCGCAGAGAACTATAAAGCTGTGAGCACCTCTGATTGCCGCGTGTTGCGTCACATCGATCCGATAGTAATCGATGCCCAAGGAGGTCGGCTTAGAGCTGTCAGACTCGGTGATGCATTTCGTTGAACTTAATCGAAGTGCTCCGGTGCAGTGCGTGGTGACTGCGAACACGTGGACAATGGGGTGACGCTGAATGGGGCGGCTCCGGTGCAGGCGGTGGTCCCGTCAACGCTGGCACGCTTCCTGC
>NZ_SJPV01000036.1 GCF_007860135.1 Novipirellula artificiosorum | reverse complement strand
TCCTGTCTTGATTCGTCGCTACTTGTCCCACTGCTTAAGCAGACGCACCGCTGCTCGAATCCGTTCTTGCTGGCAGACGTAGTCGCAACAACTAGGATACTTCGCTTGCAGCTCCGGGGACTTATCCCACTTCGCCGCTTGCCTCCATCGCCAGCGTACGTCCTTACTTGTCGTCACCGGGTAGGCGCCGGTCAGCATGGCCAGCGAATCGAGAACTCCGTGGGGGACGTGCTGTGTCTTTCGGTTAGCAAGGTCGGCGAGCAACTGTGGGGAACAGCCACACCATCGAGCGTACTGCCGAAGTGTTGGCATTGGCCTGCCTCCAGCCTGCCGGCTCTTCCGCTGGGCGGCGTCCCGCAAGGCTTGGCGTATCGAGTCGGTGAGTGAAAGGGATTTTGAAGCGTTCATGAGCCTCGATCGATCAATAGAGAAGTGACGGGAATACTGGGCGAGGCGGAAATCACCATGCGACCAAACGTGTTAGGTTTTCGGTTTTCTGCGCCAATCTTGCGACTTCGTTGGTGCATTTGCAGCCATTCGCCGGTGAAAACGCGACATGAACCGATTTCGACCGTTCCGGGGCCTCAAAACGGTGATGCGATGGTTACAAATCCTGGTCCTCGGTTTCAAACTTGCGTCACAGCAAACGTTTGGCGACGCTTGAGACGGCAAGCCTTTGTTCCTACTGTTTGCGACACCGAATAAGCGAGGCCGTAGATGCGTTTCGACGCTTGTGCGAAAAGTGGTGGAATGGGGCCAATTCCACCTGTTTTCGAGTGAGCAATTACTGGGGCATTGGGCTTTGGTGGTAAACGGAGCTGTTTTCTCGAAAACGAAAAGACACTTCGTCGCAGGTTCTCTTTCGAGGTGGCTACCGCAGAACGAAGTGGCGAACTCGAGGAAACTTGGCCCGCAAATCCGGCGACGCCAGCCATACGTCGGCTTGTTGTAAGCGAACCATTCGTTGCTCGCTCGTGGCCGAGGGGAACAGTCCGGTCAGTGCAGCAAGGTCGTCGACGATCTCGTGGCCCAAGCTCTGAGATTTGCCATTGGCGAACTTGCCTAGCAGTTGTGGCGTGCAGTCGCACCACCGGGCGTACTGGCTGATTGTCGGATGTTCTTTTGACCCATGATGACGACTGCCTTGGTGAGCACTGAGCCGAAGAATTTGCCGCAGGTCATGGACGAGTGGGTGTATGGTTTGGATGGGGGCATGAATGAAGGCAGACATGGTTTCGACAGTGAAGCAAAGGAGCGAAATGGAAAGAACATTGAGCGGTACCGTTGAATCTACAATAAGAGTCCGAAAGCTCCAAAAAGATGATTCGCGAATGTGATGGCATGAGTTAGACATTCATTTTCATCGATTAGAGACGGCGATACATCCTTGCCGGCAAGGACAGCGACTTGGCCGAAACACCGGCGAGCGTTGTTGGCTCAACAGAACATCAGCCGCAGCTGTTGATTGCTGTGACTGCAAGCTGCATCGAACTTGGCCGAGCAGAGCAGAGCGGTAAAACCGTATTGCTAAGAACGACGACAAAGATCAACTCCTTTGGTTGTTACAACTTGATTAGCGAGAGGCATCCAACCAATGATCGCTATCCTGAGCTATCTGACGTCATAACTTATTCTGACCGCCCTGGCTTGGCGTTTAACGCACTTTCTGAACCCCGCGACGATTCCCCTCGAAACCAGGCCCGCAGTCGCCTCAGCAGGCATTTTTCGCGGCCTAATCAAGCGGTTGGCCGTGCTCTGCTTTCCACTTGCGGATAATGGCCAACAACTCGGGTGCCACCGGGTGTAATGCAACCGCCGATGCAACCGCCGAAACCTCGCCTTGCGGTTTCACCCCGCAATTCACGTTGTTTTCGTCGCAAGATTCGGTTCCTGTATCGCCCACTGGTAGACTCTTCTTTGAAACCTCGTTATTTCCCGGTCGAAACGCCTCTCTGGCGTTACCGGTCAACCTGACCGTGCGACTCACCAAAATTAGTTATTGGGTAAGGCTTACCCAATAACTCCAAATGGAGAGTTTTTGCATGCCACGCCCCAAGGTTGACGCCCCCGCATACCGATACCACATTTCCGGCCAAGCCCGCGTAACACTGGATGGAAGGGACTTTTTCTTAGGCGAATACGACTCGCCCGAGTCGAAGGCCAAGTACTTTACGCTGCTCGCGGAGTACAACGCTAATGGCAAAACAATGCCAATCGCGACACCCCGCCAACTTGCGGATGCCCCGGTCACCGTTCGCTGCATCACGGCCGAGTTTCGCGAGTACATCGAGGTCAAGTACGCCAACAACCCTCACCATCGCCGCACTCTCCAGAACCTCTGTATGCTACTGGAGGACGAATACGGTGACGTCCCGGCTGCCCAATTTGGGCCGAGAAAGCTGGCGGAACTTCGAGATCTGTTCGTCGCCTCCGGGAACAACCGACGATACGCGAACCAGCAAACGCGGTCCATTTGCAGTATTTTCAAGCACGCGATCAGCCGTGAGTTGATTGACGTCAACATCTTGCTTCGGCTTCAAACCCTCGAACCGCTGCGACGGGGACAAACGCCCGCACCAGAATCAATACCAAGAAAGCCGGTGGAGCTGAGTATTGTTGCTGCGACCGCCAAGAAACTGTCTCCGGTGGTGAGGGCGATGGTGCGTATCCAAGTCGCCACCGGAATGCGACCGTCAGAGGTCTGTAAGATGCGGCCCTCCGACATCGACCAAACCGACCCAAACACGTGGATCTACCGACCGGCGGAACACAAAACAGCCCACCGTGGCAAAACCAAGGCAGTCCCAATCTTGGGTGATGCGAGGGCAGCGCTCCAGCCCTTTATGGATCGAAGCTCGGATGCCTTTTGCTTTTCACCTAAGGAGGCGATCCGGTGGCATCGCGACCAAAAGCATGCAGCACGCAAAACGCCTCTGAGTTGTGGGGACCGCCCAGGCTCGAAGTGCAAGGAAAACCCCAAGCGACCACCGGGTGATGCCTACACGAAAGATAGCTACCGGCGAGCCGTTCAACGAGCGGCAAAAGAGGCCGGTGTCGAAGCATGGACGCCTTATCAGCTTCGCTACACCGCAGGGACGCAAGTCCGTGATGCACTGGGTGTGGAAGCAGCACAGGCCCTGCTTGGCCATTCACACGTCTCCATGACCGAACACTACGCGAAGCAATCGGAAGCGAAGGCGATCGAAGCAGCCCGCGTCCTTCCGGGCCTTGCTGAGTAGCGATCGCCATCTTGAAAACCAGTGATACTAGCTCGCCCCAACGGGCGAGCGACACGGCGTCGGGTCAATGTGCTTCGGACCAAGCGAACGAGACTTACTCGAACCGGCTTCTCGAAGCGAGTAAAGGTTGTGGCGGGCCTAAACGGACGACCGGTTCACACACCCGGATTCACCAATGGCCTTTCGGCCACCGAATTGGGCGTGTCATGCCCGTTCTATAAGAACGAAGCCCAACAAGCGTGCTGGTCCGCAACTGACTGCCCTAGTTTCTCGACGTGGCTCGAATAAACCGGGTGACGGCCTGGCGGCTTGTTAGCTTCTTCCCGCCCACCTTCACCGTTTCCAGCCTGATGCCACCAACACCTCGCATTGCCCAACGCCAGACGCTTGAAACGTCCACGCGATTGGGAAGCTCGGCTGGGACATCTTTAAGCGGGATGACATCCTCGGTAAGCAGACGGAGTGGATCAGGTTCTGAATCATTGCGGTTTGGAGTACTTGGATTGGCGACCATGTTGTCCTCGACGAATACGAATTAGTTGCAACAGGCAAACACCTACTGCGATGTGAGTCGATGCATGTTTTTGCACTGAATGCAAACCACACCAAAAACGTGAGGTTCTGTCTCCTAGGAACGATCTACCTTCGAAGCATTCACAGCCCATCATGCCGCCACGATGGAACGTAGAGTGAGCAGCACCCACGAGCGTTCTGCCGATTCAAGCGCGACGTGTGACCAACCACCACACTGACGGCAAAGCGAGAAATGCGTAAGCGAACGCCATGATCGTAATGGGTCGATCGCCTTCGGCCGGCGCCCATCGATAGAAGTTGATTAGAAACACGATAAGCAGAGCGAAACCAACCGCCGACGAGCCGAAGACCACAGCGACGACGTCGCGTTGGCGATAAGCGACAATCGCAATCAATAAACCAACCGAAGCTAAGATTGGCCCGGAACCGACGATCGACTCGTGCTCAATCGCTTCCACTGCCAGCGAACAAACGATCACGGCGGCTTGGACAACCAAGAGTCTTCGTAGCCAGACACTCTTCCGAGGACGCTGTATACGGACAACCGAGTCCGATACGGCCTTCGGCGGTGAGTACGGGTTTGTCTCTGGCGGATTGGTCAATTCAGCGTAGGGATCCTATGTCAGGTACAACGTGCAATTCGACCATTCTACCCGGTCGCGGGCACGCCGAAACGGAGGTCATGTTGATCCGAATGGCGTCCTCGCATGAACCGATCAGGTGAGGATTCCACCGCACTCTGCAATTCAGCCCAGTCATCAGGCCAATCGTTGTCGTGGGGCCGTAAAAACTAGACGAGCATGTTGCCCGTGTCCCAGCCCGCGTATGCCTCCGGGATGTGCCACCACACGTAGGCGATGTTGCAAAGGAGGAGACATCGAGACACGTGGGTAGGCCGACTGTTAAGGCCCATTCGGATTATTGGGCGATTCGACATTCCATGGCCGAGTTAGCATCTGCTTTGCCGATAACCACGCGTGACGCACGCCGCTAGAAGCACTTCGGAAAACGAGACCGTGTCGTGAAGTACAGTGGCCAAACAAGGATGGAATCGATGCTTCTCGCTAACTCAATGTATCGATTTCCAACTGCGTCAGCCTCCGCATTACGTGACCGAGATGCTGACTGCACGCGAATGCCTCTTCCCCGGGACGCGTCCCGGGGAAGGTCGTGCACGATCATTGGTAGCGGTAACTCCCCAGGACCAGCAGTTCTTGTAGCCCCCGTTGATCATCTTCGCGCACGACGATCTGACGCCACCTCTCCACTGAGTACCTGCCTTGATAGGTGAGATCCCGGATGCATCGAATATTTCCGGACTGCCAGCCCAGGATGCTCGTCATCGGACGATGTGCTCTTGCTACATCCCGCAAAGATCGCTGCCAGTCGAACGGAGCAAAACATCGCTCGGATGCCCACAGATAAGACCAGGATGGGGAACTAACGCCGCTGCGCAGCCAAGTACACGCCCAGCGAGGACGGCTGAATTTATGCCGAATTGCGAGTGATAAGCCGCCACAACTGTCGTGCATAGGTACCGGATGAGAATGAGCAAGAGGCAAAGGACAGGGGCGGTCAAACTTAGTGGAATACCCCGCAACGTCGACACCTTCAATCTTATCCTCCTCGCAGGAACAAACAAAGCGATTTTGTCACCGCCACCGATGCATTCTAGGAAAACAGCGTCGTTTCGATTCGGGAAGGCCAGGGGACATTGTTGGTGCCGTTTTACCCAGCCCAGTGACCATCGAGTCCAGGTGGGCTAGCTACTGGTCAGGCGTTGTAGTCTGACGTCGAACGGCCGGACCAGGACCTGACTACAGTTTGGTGACGCAACAAAACACCTATTGACAGTGGCGGAAAAAGATCACTGAGCTCAGGTCGATGAGGTGCATGCCCCGGTCACTGCTTCATCCAGTGATCCAAACTCCGAAGGATTTCACTAGACGATTCGGTGTCAGTTTCGCATGCCGTAGCTGGGCAGCGCATTGCGCCCCACGAACCAGTTGTGGGGCTGGACGAGTCCATCCAGCATTTCGGCTGTCTGGTCCGCGATAGCCTGGAAAGCGATCGGGTCGATCCCACAGGGGACGCATGGTGGACTTGGGTCATCGGCAGATGAAAGCCGCTTCATAACGCACAGCACCCGCGCGAATTTGGGGATCAACTCGCGCGGGTGTCTGATGTTTCTGTGCGTCCGATTTGGGTCGGTAAACCCAAATCGGCAATTGAGCGGTGAACCTGACGACCACCGTTCATCCGATCAACCACAGAGTGCGGTTGATCGGAGACTGCTTAGTCGTCTGCTAGGTTATACCTTTCTATGTCGGTTACAAAATCTGTAAAGACGAAACATGGTTCATCAAAAAGGAGTGCGACGTCCAGTTCGACGGCAACAGCAGCGTCAGACGTCAAAATGAAAAACACGTCAGAGGGCACGCGGCAGATCCAGGACCCTCTGAAGTCGAAGGCTAGGACCCAGGACAAGTTCCAAGCGTATGTCGAGAGACTGAAGAACGCTGGCGTAAAGTGCAAATCGCTAAGCAGTGACGCGATTTCAATCGAATGCCCTAGTTGCTTTACGGCAGCCTCCTCGACGAAATGCCAAGTCAAGGCTGGCGATACACAGGTCGTTGTGTTTTGCAATAGGTGTCAATGCGGCGGCGAGGAGATGCGTGACGCAATGCTGAAGCACTATATTCCATGGGTCGTGGAGCCGGTCGTGGGGGATTGGTTCTATAACGCTAAGCTCCGAGACATCTGTTACGAGGCTGTCGTGAAAGTGCTGAAGCGAAGCAAGCGTCATGGCGACAATCTACGGGAGCGGGGATTCGACAATGACGCGATAAAGGAAATGGGGATCAAATCACTCTACTCGGATCCTAGGAAGTTTGAAGACATTGCTTTCGACATCACCAGTGAAGTTGATTACCGCGTTCAGGTAGAGCCGGGCTATGAGGATCTTACCGATGACGACCGAGCTGAGCTAATAGCAACGGTTCCTGGATTCTCTCAGAGCCATGGGGAGATCTCCTTTGACATGCCACGCGATAAGGCGATGGTCATACCCATGCGTGATCGATTCGGCTTGATTACGCGGCTGCGTTTGCGTTTGGATGAGCCGGGAGACAAAGGGAAATACCGCTATCTCGGCTCTGATGATTCCGGTCATAAGGCAAGCTTGATTCATGTTCCAATTCCGACAAGAAACCTTCTACAAGACGCAAATAGAAACCAACAGCCCCCACGTCCTCTTGTTGTCGCCGAAGGTGAATTCAAAGCCGAGTTCGCGACTCGATATATGAATTTGCCTGCGGTGTCGATGCCAGGGGCGTCTCAGTATCGTGCGGCGATCGAATTGGCCCGAAAGACCGCTGTCTCTGGGATTGACTGGGCGTATGATTCGGATCATCGCACGAACAAGCATGTTGCAAAGGCTCTCATTGGTGCGATCAGCGAGTGCCGACAGCGAGATATGCCATGTCGGTTGATGCTGTGGGATCCCAAGTACAAGGGGATTGATGACATTCCCGACGGGGACGCTCAGTACATCCGATATCTGGATGGCGAAGCACTCGACACTTATCTCGAGACTCTTGCCAAGGAGCATGAACTCGATCGACCGGACTTTCGTCCTCGCATTCTGATCGGGCCCGATTTTATGGGCGAAGCAGCGGAACGGATCTTGGACCTGTTGGCGCAGAACGGATTCTTCCGCGATCAAAGAGGGAAGATTTGCCGATTCGATCCGACTACCGAGACGCTTCTCGATCTGAGTTCTCAAGCCTTGCCTGCCCAAATCGACCGGTTTTGCCTCTTTGAATCGGCGGATAGGAACGGAAACATGGTTCCAAAATCCTGTCCTGCGGATTTGGCAAAGAACACCTATCACCGGACCGACTATGAGGGGATTCCAAGGATCAAATCAGTGCTACCGGGACCGGGGGTTCTTTCGGATGGGCGTGTCGTCGTGAAGGCGGGTTATGATTCTGCCACAGAGACATTCGTGTTGCGAGTCCCGTCGGGATGGGACCCAAGCAATTACGTTCTTGATAGACCGACACGCCAGCAAGCCAAGCAGTGCTTTGAGCAACTGACTGCCCTGTTCCATGACTTTGACTTCTCAGATGAGGAGGGCCCGACTGGCGCTGTCAGTGCACTGATCACTTGTGTGGGACGATCTGCGATCGACGGCTGTGTACCCTTCTTCGCCGTAACGGCAGATCACCCAAGCGCGGGAAAGTCACTGATAGTGGAGTCGATCCTGCAGATTGCTTCACCATCCCATATGGGTGCACTAGGATATGACCGTAAGGATGATGAGATGCGAAAGGTCATAACGGCTGAGTTGAAGAACTACCGCAGCATTCTCTGGTTTGACAACGTGCCGCGAGGGACGGCCATTGCTAGTGCATCTCTTGCAAAGCTTGGAACAAGTCGTGTCTGGTCAGACCGAGTCCTTGGTTCAAGCGAAAGCGTGTCGCGGCGAAATGAAGCGACCGTATTCTTCACCGGAAACGATATTTCCTATACCGACGAAATCGCCCGTCGAGTCATCACCTTGAACATCAGGTGTCAGGACAAGGCCGCCTTCGTTCTTGGCGAGCTAAGCGAATATGTCGCAGATCATCGCAACGATCTCTTGGGACACGCATTGACGGTTTGGTGTTGGTTGTGGAACCACGATTCGCCGAATGATGACAAACGCCCCATCAAGAGTTTCCCGGAATGGTCGACATGGGTGGTTGACGGCATAGAGGAACTCAGCGGACACGACCTTCGAGAGTTGGTCAAAACCAACGATCGAGCCTATGACGCTGACGCAGAACAAGCGTCGGAGTTTATCGAGGCGATTGCCCAGCTCAGACCGTGTTCGCAGGTTCCGACGCCAGGCTATGATTGGTGGACCGCGAAAGACCTTGCTGCGGAGATGGTCAAATTTAGCGAATCCCCAAGTCTTCATGATCGCGTCGCTGCATTGACAATTCAGGACGCATTTTCAGGAGCCATGCCATCGCCAAGGCGACTGGGAAAACGACTCTCAGCAATGGCATTTCGAAGTAGTGATAGGTACACCTTGGTGGCCAACAAACCACGCAATACCAACCAATACCAACTGCTGCCGAACGAATCCAAGCAGGACATCGACCGACTCACGAGCGAGTTCCGGCGACAGCACAATTCGAAATAGGCTATTCGCTACCAAAGATCCATGTCGACAATGGGCGACGCGCTAGCCATATCACCCATCAGGATCACTGGTGCTGGCATCCGACGATTCGTTTGCCGAGTGCCCACACGTTCATCGATCAGCCTTGCTTGATGCAGTTCCCACGGCGTCCTCGTTCAGGACATTCGGCTGAATTGAGGGAAGTCGTCGAAGTGCTGTCGGTTTCATGTCGAAGTTGCATACGCTAAGAATCACGGTGTTCCTTATAGGAGTTAGCCTGTTTTGTCGAAGTGTCGAAGAGAACGCTGAAGTGCTTAGACGTATGGTCAAACGACTGAATATGCACTGAGTGTCATTCCTATTACACGTCTGACGCTACCAACCCCTTCGACACTTCGACACTTCGACACTTCGACAAACAAGATCAATGCAACACCGCAGCTTCCAGACTACATCCACGTTGCGTGCGTCAACCAAATGGGGCCTGGCCTGTCGACCAAACTCGTAAACACTAGCGTCAATAGATCAGGATAGACGGAGCGATTGTCGGCCAGCGGACGCACTGCCCAGCACCTCATGATTGGGAAGGTGCAGAAAACTGTCCAGCACTCGCTAAGTGCCCCCATGAGTCGCTTGCGTTTGATACAGGGCTGGTGGCTGCTTTCCGTACTACGTCGGAATGACATTAATGGCGAATGAGCCTCCCTATGGGCTCCAGTTGCAACGCGTATCGTTCGCTGCGGGAGTTGCCGGCGCGATGTTCCCAAGTAAGCCAGTATTCACGCCTATGGTGATCACCAACAACCTGCCAGACTTTTTCGTCATCGCGATTGTTACCTGATTAGGGCAGCGTTCGATAGCGTTATTGCCAAGTGTGCGGATGCATCACGACGACTGGTTGGCATATCGAAAGTAGTTCGGAAATTGCCATTTTCCGCCAGTCGAGATCTACTACCCGTGTTGCCACCGGTTCTTGGTGTCGCTCGGCTGCCCAAGCCACGCGTCGTATGCGATGCCCAACTACCCCCAGTGAGGGCAACGTGGCAGGTTTTCCCAGCCTGATGGTCAAGTTTATGTAGTCGCACGACAAGCAGTATCGATGAACCTTGCTGATCAGGTTGATTACGACGACGGAGAGCAAAAAAACATGACGGACGATCTGAACGGGAACGACTTGCGATCAGAACGCATTTCACAGGCGACCGTTCGCCTAACTGGTCTCACGAGCCATGGTCCGTCTTGGCGTTGGGCACGAGCACAGAACCTGGTCAGCAAAGGTACGGCAAGACGGGCGACGGATTACGGCCCAATCCTATGGCAGATCGTCAACCACATCGGCCATGTTCGTGATGGGTTGCATGATCAGCTATTCGGTGATCGCATCATTGATGTCGCAGCTGTCGAAGCAATTCACTATGACCCGTACCGCAGACTGGCAATCGAGGCCCGCCTGCTGGCTCGAATGGATCCTGTGGAGGTGGCGGCTTCGGTAGGCTTGCACCCAATGATCATTGATGACTACTGCGACGTCTTTTTCGATGTCATGGACCGGCTAGACGCTCGCTCGTGGATCGTGACGAACATAATCGAGTCAAAGCACGAATCGGTGTGCTATCGACGCAAGGCACTGTATCGGGCGGCGTATTTTGGCGGACAGGGTGCCTGCGATCACATGCTCACTAGGATGCACCTGCTTGGCACGACCCACGACCTGACGACACTCCAAGGGCGAGAGCTCGAACAACTGGAATTACTCATTCTGGGCGAGATCATCGCCGAAACCGACCGTTATCGACTAGCGACGCTGAAAGCGAAGTTTGGCAGTCTTGGGGGCCGGCCAGCAACCACCGGCGTCACCGTCAGTCAAATGCTCGAAAATCGCGTTACGAAATATTTGTGTGATACGTTAGAAAACAAAGAGGTCACCGCCGGTCAATTGCATCCGGCGTCGAAACCGGCCAAGCAGCGGCAGCGGCGGCGCAGTGCTTGATGTTTGGGGAAGTACCGACCTCGTGTTACACAAATCGATTATGTCCATCGAGCGAAGACGCGGAACACTGAAGCAGTACGTCACCACGGTTGAACGTGTTAACGGTCGTCTTAGAAAACGCTACATCGGATCCATGGACGATCCCGTCGTTTCCTACCTGATGCGGACAAAGACGCTCGCGAATGCAAACCGTGCTGCCCGTGAGGCCGATCTTCGGAACGAGATAGAAATCGCGACCAAGCTTGAGCATCACTTCGTACGATTGGAAAAATGGTCGGCTGGCTGGTTGGTGACTGACGGCCTGGTGCAACTGATTGACTCAGACACGCTGACTCAGACCCCATCAACGGCAATCACTATGAAGCCACCACGAATCAAACGCTTCAAGCAGACCTGTCGCCTTGCAAACCAGGGTGATGAAGTCGCGAAGCAAGAGCTAGAAGGCTGGATCGCGGCAACACCGGGCCTGTACGCTGAAGCAACCTCGCTCGTCGCTATCGCTCGCGACGAGTTGCTGAAATTCGCCTCCGGGTCACCGGAAACGGAGGCACTCCTGCGATCGAAACTCGATGGCATCTCCGCTTCTCTGAGCGAAGAGGTCGACGATGGGATAGGGAGGCTTTACGCCGAAGCCGTTTCCCTAGCGTGGATGGATATGATGCGTTGTGGGATCGGCGCCTTGCGAGTTTCCACGGATACGAAAACAGCCAAATACTGGGATGCAGCCACAGATCGTGCGACACGTCGATGGACACGAATACAAGCGGAGTACCAGAAGTACCTGAAGCAGGTCCGCAAGCGATCAACATCGTGACAGTGTCGAATCTGGCCTATGGAGAGTGAACCAGAGACTGAGGAGCATTTTCGAAGTGAAGCCGGCCGCCATCTGAAAAAAAACAGTGGCAACTCACGGCTTACCTCGGATGCCTCGAAGTGACTCAGGACGCGTCCTGGGGAAGCGTGCCGGTAGTGCAAAGTCGACGAAGCCGAACCATGCACCACGGATCGGTGAAGGCCCGTCGTCATTTAACATGTTCATGCCCATTCGGAGGATCCATGCTTTGCTTCCGGACTTACTCAGCCATTGGTACCTGTTACTCTTCCAGCGCCTTACTTGCTTTGCCAAGATTTCTTATTGCTCGTTTGGTTTGGTTGCGAATCGACTCAAGCAAACCGATCGCCTGACCGAACTGCTCGATCGCCGCATTACGATCGCTTGCCTTAGTTCGACTAACGCTCGTCACGAACTTGTCATCGAGGACGTCCTCGAGTGCAGCTTTCATCGCCTCTGCATGAGTGCAAACAGCTCGCGCCCGTTGCAGCGGCCTTACAACTGCTCTTCGCCCCTGTGAGGCACTCTCCCCTGGGTTATTGGCATACATCGTGTTGATTTCTTGCTGCAGCCTTCGTCGCGACCAACACTTCTCTAGGCAATCGCTGAACAGTTTCTGGCGCTTATCCTCAAGGGAATCAGGTATCCCAACGAACTCCAGTAGATGTATGGCTGAGAATATAGACCGACGCCCAGACGATCCTGCTTGTTTCGCGTCCTCCTTGACCAGTTTCGCCGCATGATTTTTCGCTTGCGTTAGCATCCCTTTTGGCAAGCTGTTAAGCTTCCACAGTCGACGGGCGGTCTTATGCTCGCCTGCAACGACGCGTAGGCAGGCAATGACCTGTCCCTCGCCGTAAACCTTCGATAACTCTCGTGACTCCCTGCTAATCTGGCAAAAGTTGGCGATTCGCTCAGCCTTACCGGTTTCACGGAACAGCTTATCCCAGTGCTCGATCTTCTCGTGCAAGGGCTCTTGATTGGACGGCCTTTTCTTGTGTGGCTTGTTTGCCGCAGACCTCTTGGCCACCTTCTTCTTCATGACGATATCAACTTTGCGAATGGATGATGCAGTTGACTGGTTGGCGTCATTCGCCGAATTGGACTCGGTTTGGTAGTCAACGCACCAACAGAATAACCGAACCGGCGTGCTGTTGCCGGTGATGTCGCTATCGGTGTTGCATGAGTCGACAAAACGAGATAGTGAATCTGCAAAACGAGTCGGTCGTTGGCTGGGAGATGAAAGACCTTGGATGGCGGCCTGTGCGGTCTCCAGTGGCCACCTAACGCTTCCGGATGACCGGCGTGACTGAAGCCGCGAGCTAAGAAATACCTCGCCGTTGTTTTATTAGGGCGATGCGATATGAGACGGAGCCTGAATCGCTACGACAAAAATGACACGATCCTGCGTGTATGGGTTGGCGCTGCGGATGAAGCGACGTTTCGGCTGGCTCCATGACACCTGAGGGGGGCCCTGAAGCCTTGCAATGGAGAACGGCGAGGGACGTGCTGCGGCAGCGCCAGAATGCACAGACGGCGACATCAGGGACTCATCGGCCCCGATCGAGAGCTAGGTAACCCGTGTGGATTTGGCTGCATCAATTCGCCCCACCCGAAGGCGTCCGATAGGCTTGGTAGTGGTTTCGAGAATAGACCCCCGAGCCACCAGGGGCTAAAGAAAATGGTCATCGCAATCAAAGGTGTTTCCAATGATGGCGATGACCCGTGTCTCGGATAGCAATGTCATCGGCACGACCTATACAGCAGTCGTTGCCAATCCCTCGCGAACGGCACAGTGTCAATTCGCCTCTACCAACTCAGCCCGCCTCGCTATCACGTCCTTCACCATTCCAAGGGCAATCGCAATCGCATCGTCCTTTTTTTTTGCGTCTTGGCAGCGGGTCGAATCATCATGAACGGAAACCTGCCAGTCCCCGCCGTAGAGCATTGCGACAGCGCGAACCTCCCTGTAGGCGGCAACGATCGGTCCGTCGTCGAAAACCACTGTGGGTTGATTGCAAGACGCTGGTGCTTTGCCGGCACTTCCCGACTTACACCCCGGATTCGGTTTGCACTTTTCACTTTTGGGTCTCGTTACGCCGGCTTCCGTCGCAGCTTGCTCAAGTGACACTTCGCCAGCTTCCACTTGTTCGGCGAGTTCTGGGTCTTTCTCCTTCAGCTTCTTGGCGGCCTTGATCTTTCGCTGAGGCACACCCGTTTTCTTGGCGACTATTTCCACCGAGTTTGGTTCCCGCTTCTGCTTTACGGGCGCCGCGCCCGTAGACTTGCCCTCGGTAGCTTTGACCTTACCGCCCATTGAATTACCAACCTTTTTCCTTTCGGCGGCCGCTTGCTCTTCTGCCTTCAATGCTTCAACAGCGAGCATGGCCAATTGGTCGGCAGTTTTGTTGATCGCATCCAAAGCTAGGTGACGACGCGACAGATTGGCCCTAGCAATAGCGACCGGGTCCTGGTCGGTGACGATAACCTTCTCTTCACAAATCGGAATGCCCAGGACATGACAGGCCATCAGGCGGGATCGACCGTCAACCAACTGCCCAGCTGCGGTGATCTTAACCGGCTCAAGAAGTCCCGCGTTGCTGATGTCATCAACCAGGCGGTCGAAATCGCGGGCACCAATAATCGGCACTTTGGCACACGCCTCGTGAATCGATTTAATTCCGTCGATGACCGCGATTACATCATCAATCTTTGGTCGCTTGTGTCGGCCGGTGTAGGAAGGCTTCTTATTGCCTGACGGCGCGTCTTTCTTGCGTTTTACCCCGACTTTTTTTGGTACCTTGGTTGGCTGAGTCATCGCAAATTACTCTGTGATTGGATCCGTGGCGGCCCGGCGTTGCCGCTGAGCACCCAATCGAATGGGTGCAGAGCCCGGGCCGCCCCGGAAGGAACGACAGAAATAGTGATAGCGGCAACTCCAGCAACAGACCACAAACCATCGATTCCACCAAAATGTGTTGGTGCAGCTGCTCGCCGACCTTGCTAACCGAAGGACACGGCACGTCACCCACGAAGTACTCGATTCGCTGGCTATGCTAACGGGCGCCTACCCGGTTGCGACAAGTAAGGACGTACGCTGGCGATGGAGGCAAGCGGCAAAGTGGGATAAGTCCCCAGAGCTGCAAGCGAAGCATCCAGGTTGTTGCGATTACGTTCGCCAGCAAGGACGGAATCGAGCAGCGGTACGTCTGCTTAAGCATTGGGATCAGGAGCGACAAATCGAGACAGAATATTCAAGATGATCAAGTTGATCAAGCTTTGTCACGTGGGATGACATGATCATCGTGATCAACTTGGCTTGTGGGTCACCGAATTCTTTCCCCCGTCTACGCGTCAACATGTCTACCAAGAAGGTTTGTTTTGTTGCCGCACAGAAACCTCCTTACTGCGTAGCGTGAGATGCGGCGAAAAATCGCGCCGACTTGGCTATGTCGTAACTTGATGCGAATGGGGTTTCGGAGGGCTGGCACTCGATAACGCTGGCTCCGTTCACTAAATTGCAAAATAGGTCGTCTCAAACTTGCTGACACGTTCCGCATTTCGGTCCGCTCCATCCGTATGGTCATTCCGCCTGCACGAATGGCACTCAGCCAACTGCAACTGGTTTCATCGATCGTGGAGAGTGCAATATTCGATTGCCGGTGTCGGCCGCTGGGCTCGCGTCGTGTCCGATGCAAATCGCTTGATAAACCAATGTGGTCAGCTACTGCACGCATGGGATCACCAATGCATTTGCCGAGGGCATCAACAGCAAGATCATGTCGATCAAACGCCGCGTTGGCGGCGACAGAAACCGTGAGAACTTCAAAAACAGCGATCTACTTTTACTATGGCGGGCTCGATCTCTACCCACACTAAACCCGCATGGACCGAAAAGGGCTTCCTAATTGAATGAGCAACTAAACGTGAGGAGGGGGATTGGCTAACCACGTCCAACTTCCGATAAATGAATTCAGTTAGACATCGGAACGAACCTCATATCAGGAGTCTCGGTTGAGCACTGCCCCCAAAACCGATCCGTCCAAAGCAACTTCCAACCAGGATCACATGACCCCATTTGCGATCGCAAAGCAAGCTCTCGGATTTGTTGCCCAGTTTCGTACGCCACCCACCCCCGATGTCTACGAAGTGTGGTATCGCTACGCAGAGGGATCGAACACGCCCCTGTGTGAACAGCTTTCCTACGCTGTCAATGATGCTGAATCAGCGGATGCCGAACTGCTCGAGCAACTACATCAGCAGTTCTTTACGAGTGGTGACCAAGCCGAATTGAATCAGCAGCTCGGAGAAGGCTTGTCCAAGACCATTGGCTCGGTCGAATCGATCATCCATGATCAGCAATCGGCAGGTAACGCATTCCAGTCTTCAGTTCGCTCAGCGAGTGCCAGTTTGGATGAAGATGCAGCGACGGTCGATGACTTGAAAGCTTGTGTGGCATCGGTGCTGCAGAGTAACCACCGAATGCAAGAGCAGCTCAGTCAGATGGCAAGCCGTCTTGAAGAATCGCATCGCCAAGTCACTACGTTGCGAGATCGTTATTTCGAATCGCAAAAAAAGTTGATGACGGATCCTCTGACGGGTGTCGGCAACCGCTTGTTTTTTGACACCATCATTGCCAGCGCGCTGGAACATCAAGAGCGGGGTAAGCGGCACTTTTTCCTGCTGCTTGTGGATCTGGATAAATTCAAGTTGGTCAATGACACCTTCGGTCATGCAGCCGGTGATCAGGTTCTACGTTTTGTCGCAACCAATATCGAACGGTTAGCCGGAGATGCATCGGTCGCTCGCTACGGAGGCGATGAGTTCGCCATTTTTCTCAATTCGATTGACATGGACGAGGGAGTTCATCTCGCAGAAACAGTTTGTCAGTTTTTTGCGAAAAACAAGATGACGCTAAACGATACCCATGAGTATTTGGGGCAGTTGACCTCTTCGATTGGTGGGGCCTTGTTACGAGCGAACGACAATCACGAAACTTGGTTCGAACGCGCCGACAAACTACTCTACAGTGCAAAGAACGGTGGCCGTAATCGCGTGATGGTGGAGCGGAAATTGGACTGATATTCTGACACTATTCCGTGAATACCACCGTTTCGAGTTCCAATGAACAAGTCAGTCTCTTTATGGAACCGCCAGGATTGCTGCTTCGTGCAAACGGCCTGATCACCCGAACGGCAGAAGACGATCCAATAATCTGCAGACAGTGAATCACACCGCCGCGCCGAAATGAAGTTGCTTCGTGACTTAGGGTGGTCCAACCGAGGAGAGTTGAGAGTGATCGAGCTGCGTTTCCCATGGGAAGAGTCAAAACCGTTAAGTTGCTGCGATGCGGAACGAAAATGACGTACCGTGTGTTGGGATCGTTGGCAAACGTGTGGG
>NZ_SJPV01000035.1 GCF_007860135.1 Novipirellula artificiosorum | reverse complement strand
ATGTCCAAATTGTTGGTTACGACCACTAACACCAAGTGAGCGAATCCTCGTGATTCAGCTCGTTTATTACATCGAGAGAAGCCATTTTCGTTTCAAAATCTAATAAGTCCACCTAAGAGTATGTGCATGGGAGGACGACTTGCGGCGTTTGCTGGTAAGGACAATCCATCGTCCGTCCCCCATGACGTCTACCGTTCGTCGGACAATGCACTCACAGAGCATTCACAGAAGAACCTATGTGGACGGTGCCTCCCGAATCGCCGGAGTCTAACGCACTGGCAGCCATCGCCAGTCGCTCGGATGGACCACCGATTGAGCCTGCGTGGCGCGTCACAGTGAACTTCCATCCAGACCGCACCTTAGGAGATTCGAGCCTGCTAGAGGTTCTGGCAAAGGACGGCGTGCTACGCTCTCAGTTCGAGACACGAACCAGCAACGGTGGACTGACCGCTTTCGAGGGCGGTGATCGTTGGCGCTGGGAGAGTCGGATATTCTCGGGCGCATATGATCTGGAGTCGGCGTCCCGGCGACCGAAATACGGGGCGCTCAATTATCAGCGGCGATCTGTCGGTGCATCACCTCGGTTTGGATCCTCCCATTTCCGGCTTGCCGCTCACGTATTCCAGCGGACAACGTTCTGTTACCCGGACAGCGTGTTCGAACCGCAACGCTTCGGAAACGCCTCGCACATGGGGCTGATCAAAGCTTGTGACTCCGATCACCGCGATGATCTTGATAGATACATCGAGGCGCATGTGCATGGGCCTGTGGATTTGTCACAAGATGTTGAGGCATTGGTGCTTGACCCATGCTATGTCGGAACACGCGTTGAGGCGGATGCGCTGACGTTGCCCGTCCGCGTAGAATGGCATTCTGGATTTCGTGTCGCGATCGACACTGTGCACCAGTTCCCTGAGTATCGTGGCCAGCGGTATGTGGAGTTAGCTGCGACCCTCGCCGTTGATGGTTGGCTTACACCCGCGATTATCGGTAACGCGGCTGTATCCGGACAATACGCGGATGATGACTTGAAGAAGGTCTGGCATTATTTGGCTCGATTCGCGAAAACCAAGCAGGACAGCAACAATCAATCAACTGGACCTGAGGCATAGATCAATCCGAACCGACGAACCATCGGTTGCAACGGAGCGGCGGTGGTCGCCGTTTTGGCCATGGCTAAGTCTTTCGCCGCCGCCGCGTGATTCGTCCCGTTCTGTGCTAATCCAAATATAAACTCGGATATGTGTTACGACGCTGAATCGCAGATCAACCCTGAGCTCAGTAGCAACGAACAGCTACTTTGGCACGGACGCCCTCCGCTCGGCCTCCGACTTCGCGCAACTGACGCGTTCCTGATACCATTCAGCCTGATGTGGGGTGGCTTCGCAGTTTTCTGGGAAGCGTCTGTGGTGATGGGCGGCGCTCCCTTCTTCTTCATGCTGTGGGGTATTCCCTTTGTTCTTGTAGGCCTCTATCTAATTGTTGGTCGCTTCTTCGTTGACGCACGGCAACGATCCAAGACTTACTACGGCGTCACAGATGAAAGGGCCATCATTATTTCCGGCCTGTTTCGTCGATCGGTGAAATCACTCAATATCGATACCCTTACTGACGTGGCACTGACCGAGAAAACCGATGGCTCGGGCACGATTACTTTGGGCCCTACACCACCATGGCACAACTGGATGGGCGGTTCAAATTGGCCCGGATCACATCAGCACGCCGTTCCGTCATTTGAAATGATCGACAACGCTCGACAAGTGTATGAAATAATTCGAGAATCACAGCGTGACGCGAAAGGTCGCACATAAGGATAGTTGCCCAATGCGACACTTCTTCCCGATCCCCTTGCTTCTCGTCTTAGCGGCCTCTGTAGGTTGCCCATTGGCGTTAAATACGATCGAACACGGCAACGTTTCATTCGACGCGTCTCCCGATGGCGAAACGATAGTGTTCTCTGACGCCAATGGCGATCTCTGGTTGTACGCGTTCAGCAGGGCCAAGCTCACTCGAATGACAGAATCAATAGAACTCGAATCTTCGCCTTCGTTCTCGCCGGATGGCTTCATCCAAAGCCCTCTGTTTCTGACCGCCAGCAATTGACTCGCGACTGGTGGACTGACGCACCGAACCGCTACCGCGTTTTTGTGTCCCAACTTACGCTTGACGAATGTGCTGACGGTGATCCTGAGGCAGCCGCTGAGCGACTCGAAGTCATTCGTGAAATTCCGCTGTTAGATCAATCTAGCGAGGCAGAGGCCCTTGCCGGCCTATTGATTGAACGTCTGGCCGTTCCCGCTACTGAACCTCGCGATGCTTTGCATATCGCTACGGCGGCGGTTCACGGTGTACAATTTATAGTGACCTGGAACTTCAAACACATTCTAAATCCGCACTTGCAAGGAAAGATTGGTGATACGTGTCGCGAGGCGGGGTATGTACCTCCTGTCATTTGCACGCCCGAACAACTGAGGTTGACCGAAGATGATTCCTGACCCAACTGACGCAATTCGCGAGATCAAGCATCGCCTTGGTGCGGAATCGGGATTTGACGTCCACCGTATTGCTGAGGAAACCCGGCGTCGCCAACGCGAATCCGGCCGCAAGTACTTGACGCTACCTCCCCGACGGCCTGAAGCGGTGACTGCGGGGAACCATCCGATGCAATCGCGCGGCGAAGTCAAGCGTTTTGAAGTGGATGATCAACCGTCGCCGCCGGCTGATCGGTAACGACTATGAAGTCCAAGGTTTTGCAAGTGGCGGGTTTCCACTTTTTCCAATTTCCTGTTGTTATGTCATTTGAGTTGGAATCTCCTTTGGAGCCTGCCTTCGTCGGAGCCGCCTGTTGGTCGCTCGCCCCGCACTCGCGATAGCGAGCTTGGCGAACGACTGGCGGTGGAGACGTTGGGCAGGCGGAGGTTGCCTTTGTTGGTGAGCTTCGAGGGAGTGATCCGCACACGAATCACTGCGACTTTCAGTCAAGGATGTTGATTAAACGACTATTCGAGGTGTGAACGCATTTGAACTCTGATAGATCCGCTCACGGCGGACTGCGTCCTCTCAGTTATCCATGCACGGTTCAACGATCACTTGTGCGATCATCAGCTCGTGGTGGGTGCAGCTTGCCTGGAGGCTTCAATGAGCAGCAAGCTACCTTCCATCGGTGTGGCACATTCTTTAGGGCGACGTGTCTGATCGTTCTACGATTCGCTACAGCGATCGATCCTAAGGCGAAAGATCAGGGTCAACTTGTCTCGGTGCTTCTCACACTTGGGTAGGTCTTCTCCTTGGCGTCGGTCTTAGTGAATGATGTTTGGGCTTCCCGAATCTCCGTAATAGGTTGTGTTGGTAAAAGAGTTGGGTGTAGAAGTGGTTTGAGAAGCCACGATGGTCCGATTCGTTCGTCGATGTCAAGGCATCAGGCGGCCGATACTGGTTGTCCATCGTGGCTACGTGTTTGATCAAGGCGAGCAGGATCTCAGCCGTTCGAGGTCCGACACCGGGAATCGTCATCAGACGTACAATGCGTGGGTCGGTTTTACCAATCGCTTCGAGTTTTTTGACGATCATGTCCAATTGCTGTGTCAATGAATCGAGGATCGTCAGTTCGATGTCGAGTTCACCCTTCCAGAGTTCGTCGGCTCCACACTCTTGGATTGGTTTGCGGAATGAGTTGATGTGCTCGCGTCCTGTGTGCCACGCCTTGTCCCCCGAGTCGATCGTGATGCCGTGGTTGACGAACCAGGCACGGATGGTGTTTTTGGTTTTGTTGATACGTCGGTCGAGCATCTTGCGATACTTGACCAGCGAGCGGAACTCGCGGTGCTCTTGCGAGGGCAGATGGACCGGCTTGAGTTCCCGCATGGCGGCCAATCGAGCGAGTTTGAGTGCATCGTCTTTGTCGGTTTTGCGTTTGACGTTGGCCCATCGCCAAGCTTCCTCGTTGGTCGAGCAAACGAGAGTGGAGAGGCCGAGCGATTGGGCCAAGTCGTTGATCCACCCTGAGGGGCCGCACGACTCCATCACGACGAGGTCCACCTTGGCGTTCTTCAAGACGCTAGCGATGTGTTGCCGCTCGGTGGGGGTAGTAAGAAAGCGTGATTTTCGGGTTTTGGTGTCAAAGAAGCAGCAGACGGAGTTGAATTTGCCGAGATCAAGAGCGAGAATTTTCATATTGAAGTATCCTTGTGTTTGGTGGGTGGAGCGAATGTGACTGACAGATACCGTCTGTCAGCATCACGGGTCCGAGTCGCCATTTTAATTACGAATGACTCCCACCCATCAAACCTCGGACTTACATGGATTCTTTCGTCGTAGATCAAGGAGAAATGGTAATGAGAGCATTGCCCGCCGTATTTGTGCTCGTGTTTTCCGTCACATTTGGATCGTCTTGGTCCTTCGCTGAAGAAGCTCCTGACAAAGTTGGCTCGAACGCCGTTTCCGACAAGCTCGACTCAATCGCGAATGAGCTACGAGCGTTGGAAGCTCGTATTCGTTTCGTTGAATCGCAAGTTCAGGGGTTGGCCGAAGGCCAATCAGTAGAGCTACCTGTGAAGTGCATGGTGATACCCGAGGGTAAACCTATCCAGGTGGGACAGGTAGTTGCGCCGGGGCAGATTTTGGGACGGATTGTGCCAGTACGGGACCTGGCGAAGAATTCAGAGTGGATAGTACCGGGTAAAGTAATCTTGAAGATCGTGCGGTAATTTACAACAGAAAAAGCGACCACCTGGGAAACGCGTCCTGTTCCGCGCCACGACGAACCAAGTGGTGCACCCGAGTCTTCGAAAACACTTTGCTTGATGGTGGCTCGTCCGCTCGAACCGGGTGACCACCGACGTTATTGGACAAAAGAATGCGTCGTAGGCGAATCGTCATCTTGTGTGCAGTTGCCCTTCTTTCGATTGCGTGCATTGCATGGCGGGAAACGATTTATCACATTTACTTTGCGGTGAACCGCTCTCGCGTCGCAGCATCAGCTCCGGTTGCAACTGCGTCGTCGCCCTCAATCGCATGGACCGAGTCGCAAATCATCGGCTGGCATTATTCGCTCGTGTCGAGTTCACGCGTTGCCGACTTCGGGTTCTACGAAACTGCCGCAACCGCGAACATTGGCGGGCCGCCAGAAGACGATTTGCCTCATCTCGGAATCAAGGCAGGCGATGAAAGTTTGATGGAGGTACGAATGTGTGGCGTATTCTGGAGCATTTCGCCAACAGGCGAACTATTACTCGCTGAACCTGATTCCGATTACGCTGTAACGCTTCGGTTAGTATACATTGACGACCGTGTTGCGTCCGTTTGGAACGCCACGGTTTCAGAGCCGGAGGTTTACGTTCGCTCCCAGTAGCCCACGTTTGTGCCATTCCACGGATGTTCCATTCCTACGGGTTTCCAACACGACCGATAACCATGCGATGGTGACGGAACGGCGGCAGGTTCGTTCGTTTGCTTGCATGTTCACTCTCGCCGCCCCGTGAATTCCAACGTTCTGCCGGACCTCGGTAAACTCCAACGTGACTCTAACCACAAATGCGTAAGAGAATCTTCATTGCATGCTGCCTCTTTCTCGTGCCAAACACATTTGGAGAGTCGAGCGGGCAGGGGACGTTTTTCAAGTCTGGGGGAGCTACTGGTGGTTCATCCACATCTTTGTCCGATTGGAAACTCGAATCGCTTTCATTGCAAATACGGTGTCACACGGCCGAGACCGCCGATTGGTGTTGCTGTTACGTGACGCGTGGTGGCAACAACAAACTCGTCTGTCTTGTCGTGCTGTGCGACGATCTTTCAGACCCTAATCGGCCCATAATCGGTTACCGATACTCCATCGACGGTGGGCGAAAGGCGTCATTCTCGCTTTCTTTGTTAGATGGTAAGTCCTCCACTGCCCGCCTCTCAGCGGAGTACAATCAAACTGGACCGAACCGTTTTACCATTGAGCTGATCGACGGAAGACCAAATGATCTGTCCGCTGAAAATGGCAACATATTTCTCGTCGCACTCAATACCCCCGTTACCCAACTCAAAATGAAACCTGCCAGCAATTCACATGACGACATACTCAAACTCGCGGGCGTTGTTGCCAAACGTGGTGCGACGCGGGAATAGGCAGAACCAAGCGATGAACGTGGAGCCGCCGACAACGCGTTTTGAAGTGGATGATCGATCGCTTGGGCCCGGTGAACGGTGCCGCTACGGGATGCAACAAGGAACCATGGAACAAATGGCTTGGGATGACTATCGCAATCGCCGTACAATTCACGTGCTGCTGCTGGTAGCTTTCTTGCCTGCGTGTGCTTTCGCATCGTCATTGTCGAAAGCTATCACTGGGGTCGATGTGCTGGCAATCCCCGTTGCGCTGTGCTGGATGGCCGCATATGCAATTGCCGGACATCGCCTGGCTCGCTTCCCGTGTCCATGCTGTGGCCGCAAATTCTTGATCTCCGGATTCCGTGGGCACGCGAGTGCTTGCATTGCTCCTGGCCCAAATGGCAAGAATTTGACGCATCACTCGATCCTCCCGCGCTGGCAAATGGTCCCGGTGAGGAGGAAGTTCAATGCCTCAACTGCGGAGCAGCCATAACGGCAGACACAGCTAGATGTCTGGCGTGCGGTTGGTCCTATCTTGACGATAAGGCCAGTAACAATGGGTTGGACGCGGAGGCCTCGAAAGCGACTATATTTGATGGTTGATCCTAAATTCGGTCCCGTGATTCCGACCGTTCTGCCATGTTGTAAGTGCTGACCGCTGGTGCCAATGTCCGTTATGCTACCGCACTCTTTGCAGTCGAGCGTGTTCGACGAGCTTACTCTCAGCGAATCACAATTCGAATCTGGCCGTGAGACGTTTCACGATTGCACGTACGAAACTCAGCTCGCCATGGGGGATAGGTGTGCGGTCAACATCGTTCTCAACCCTAACCTTGATTGGCCGTATCCAGAAAACGCTGTGCACATTATCAGCAAGCTTCTTGCCGATTCTGAAACGCGACTTGCAAAGCTAAGCAATCTCGGAACGGCTGGGGTCTTTTCGCTTCATCGTAAGGGAATCTGCGATCTTGGGGAAAGCACTGGCTACGATCGCTGGAATGCGTCTGAGGCACAGCTGTTCGCTAACTGGAAGCTTGAATCCGTAGTCAATTTCGCCGACGGTTTTCGACTCATCTATTCAGGCCACCCGGTATATTACCTTGATCTGCTTCTGGAGTTTGAAGCCAGCTGGAAACCAACATACGTCCAATTTGACGGCTAGATTGGTCAGAATCATGCGATGGACGGGGAGTCGCCGAGTCGGTTTATGACGTTGGTGGTCGTCGGCGGCGGCCTGGTTACCGCAACCTTTGGTCGGACAGATCGTGTCTACAGTGAATCCTTATGAATCGCCCACTGTCGAAACTCCAACTGTTGGCAGAGGTACGAGTTTCATCCTCCGTCCCGCGTTCGCAGCGACATGGATCCTTGCATGGTGCTTTCTGGCGTTGGGGCTGATCGCCATCGTTCACTTGAACTGGCCGATTCCACGAATTGACCAAACGTTCTATTTCCGCCTCTACGCCTCGATCGGTGCCGTTGCCGGGCTACTCTCTTGGTTTTCGGCACGATTGGTCGCGTTGGACCGGCTGGCCCTATCCACGCTTGCAATATTGCTACTGCCGCTCGGTTTTGTTTTCGCCCTCGCATGCGAACTCAATCCTCCGGTGGCAGGGTTGACTGCTATCATCGCTGGAAGCACGCTCGTTCTAGCTCGAGTGGCTCGAGGCGATACACCGATATATTCTGAATCGGATGACAAGGCCGACGAACCATGACGTCCAGCTCAAATGCATTGCGATTCTCGATAGCGGTACTAATGATAGCCACAACATGGATCGCTATCGTGCTTGGTGCGGCGTCTCTTTTCGGAACAAAGGGGCTCGCACCTGCCGCAGCATTGATCGCATGCATCTGGTTCGGCCTTAGTTACACAAACTACCGTTCACTTCACGCATTCAATCATCGGCGGTGGACCATTCCAGACCTGCTCACCGTTCTTGCCATCTGTGCAATCCTGCATGGCCTCACAATCGCGGCGGTCAACACCCGTGGGCGTCGTACTCTACCTGTCGTTGCGCCTGCAGCAACAAACTCACCAAACGCCACGTTGACACCAAGCCAAACAATGCAAAGCAAGAGCGGACATCCGCAGTCGGGCAGTGAGACCACCTCTTGATGAAACGGACCCGTTGCATTCGCTGGAGCCTTTTCGTGCTTGTTGCGGTGGTTGCCGCCGGTTGCGTTAGCAGCGCAACTCGGACCACCCACAACCATAAGAATCCGGATGCAATGCACTCGTCCGTCGCTTCACTCGTGCCGGCTGGGACATCGCTCCAAGACGCGACCGCACTGATGGAGGGCGAAGGATTCGATTGCAAGGTAACTCGAAATGGTGTGTTTCGCGAGATGAGACATTGGGCCGACAAGGGGCCAGATCACGAAGACCTTGACTTTCTCCGCTGCAGGAGAATTAACAGCAACGCTGGATTTCTCATGGGGCGTGTCTGGAATGTTGCTATCGTATTGGACGGTGACGTGACGAATGGGGAGGTACTTGTGTCGCACTTTGTTGACGGCCCTTGATGAGAATCTCCTGCTTCGCTATCGTCCGGCGGTCCGTTCGCTACATTGTGGCGAACCAGGACGTTAACCGGAGGATGCGTCAGCGCTGAAACAAGTGGTGGCTCGATCGAGCGTCCCCCGTTATTTGGTTGCATTGTTGCCTGTCTCGCAGTTACCAATGCTGAAGTGAGCCGTATTAAACCGTGATGATCGTTGGCCTTTTATTGTTGGCTGTTTTATTAGGCGTCGGATCCCTTTTCGGGTACACGGTCCTCCAGCCGGTCGCGTTGGCTGATCGTGGACTCAGATTCCATGCTCGTTTCTTTGTTTGCGACTTCTTTACGCTGACATTCTTGATTGCAGTTCCCACTTCCTTGGTCACATCATTTACTCGGTGGCCCGTAGATGTTTTCGTTTTGCGTGTTACGGGCGTGCTTCTTGTCGGAGTCGCTCTGTACTCTTGGGCCCGTGGTGCTACGGCGCTTACCGCCATTGGCGTTGTTGACGCCAGAAAGAGGTGCGTCTTCTTGGGCATGCTCTTACCCATCGCGATTCTCGGGTCCGCCATCGCAGTGCCGACGCTCATCATTTCCGTGTTCTGGCTTCCGCGACTTTCGGCTTGGGGAATCCTGATTTGGCTCGTGGCTATTCCGGCCATCGTGATGATCGCACGCCTGTGTCGCAAATGTACAATGTGGGTCATCTCCGACCCGATATGTCGTGACCCGGACAGATAATCATGCCATTCACACGAAGGACGGCATGAGACGTTTCTATTTGTATGGAAACCACATAGGCCGTCCTCGGTTCAGGTGAGGTAGAAATGGTTTGCTTTGAATGGGATTGAAGACATCGCAGAACCAACGGTTGCATGCGATCGGATGCTGATCAATATCGTTCGTCTGGACACTCCGTCAAGCCTATTCGCGTCCCGAGACTGGCACATGAGTGGTCAGCTCGTCACAATGAGGACGTGTGGCGGTACCTGTCGCAAAACGTTCGCCGTACTGAGGACATGGCAGAGCCAGACGAATGCACGTGAGTCGCCGAATTAAGTCTATTGAAGTGGTGAGTCGTTCGCGGCGCCCACGTGATCGTTTCCGTTCTGCCTACTCCTGACACGTGGTGTGGTCCAAGATGAGTCGCCATCGTTTCGTCTGTCTACTGGTTTTCAACATGGTCGCAGCCATTGCTGCCGAGTTACCCGCTCAGGGCCCTACGCCGGAGTCGACCGCGCGGCGACGGTTCAACCAGGTGTTCGTCAAAGTCATCGTGCCTGTCACCTCGCGCACTCCTAAGCAGGACGGCTCTGTCGTTGAGTCCTGGGTTGCAGAGCAGCTCAAGCAGCTGGGCGAGTCCGAATATTTTGCTGTCACAGACTGGGTGCCTGTTTGTGATGGGCTGTTTGCGGACGATATCGTAGACAATGACGTATGGGATGGTCGTCTTGACGGCAAACACCGCTATTGCCCTGTCGGCGGAGACATTCCTGAACGGGAAAACGGTCGCTTGTCGGTTAGCGTTGCTGGCTGGTTGCCATTCGGTGGCTGCGAGGCGAACATCACGCTGTTGGATGAACCTGGCAATCGAGCAGTTGGCCCTGTGCAGATTCTTGTTGGCATAGAAAGAAAGCCGGCCAAGGTCGACGAGCGGCTGCCATATGTGGCCGTCATCATTGCGCCGCCACCTCAGGCGGTTGTCACGTCACACCGCGATGCCGAATAGGCAGAACCAAGTCGCGAACCGGAGCGACCGAGAACGCGTTTACAAATGGAAAGTCTTGGGCGGTCGCCCGCACATCGCTGCCGCAATCGAACTGAAGATTTCGCGCCCCCGTCGTCACCAACTTGTGCCGATTGTGATGTCGGCGGCGAAACGCGAACGTGCCGTAACCGTTGCTGACCCTTGTGTTGCCCCACCGGAATTGGAGAAACGAGCATGACTCTTCCCGCACCGACCGTGGTCTACCGATCGCGGAATTACCAAAACGCAGAGTCGTTCGCAGCATTTATACAGGCCTCGGGAATCAATGCTCGCCTCGTTTCCCCTCGTCAAATTGGGCATATGGGTGAAGGCCCCGTATTCGACGTGCTGCACGATGTGTGCGCTGTCGACTGCACGCAAGCAGAGGTGCAGCGTCTTATCGCACAATGGAGAGTGGAGAATGACGCTACGGTCAGTAGCGATGTTCCGTTTTGTCATCACTGCGGCGAGACGCTGGTATCAGAGTGTCCAGCCTGTCCGTCCTGCGGCAATTCCCTGGATGTTGACGCAAACGAGACGATCCAGAACGGCCGATAACCACGATGATGTACGCGAGTCGCTGAGCCGCGTTTTACAAGAATGGTAGATCACTCGCGGCGACCGCGTGATCCCCACCGTTACCCGACCAAAATGAAACATCTTCTGGCCCTCATCGTTCTTTCGCTGACCTTTGGGTGCGCGGAGCCGAACCAGATGCCCGAGAATGAATTGCCGCCTGATGCACGCGTCCAGCTCTTCAATGAGGCAGTCCTCGGTTCTTCCCCAACCGATGCGATCCCGATGCTCTTGACCACTGCCAATACAAACTGGTCACCAAAACAGGTCGTTCTCGACTACAAAGACGATGTTTGTTACGGTGCGATGATCCACTACGAACGCTCACGTTCATTCGAGACACTTCGCACTGCAATCAACTCTCGATTCGGCAAGCACGAACAACCTACATTCGCCGATGACCCAACAATGGGGATATGGCGAATGGAGGATTCCGGATTTGCAATCCAGCTCAGCCGCGACGATGAAGAAGATGAGTTTGTGGCGGTGTACATTCAGTTTGTCGATCCCGAGACGATGGCGACAAAGCTCGAAGAACTACACAACGCCGAACCTGAACTGTTTGAAGACTTCCCTATCGAATGTTTCACAGACGGACTTCGATCCATGGACATACCCGAACCCGAAAACTCAAACAGCGGGTAACAATGCCGTGCACATGCAGGACGGCTTGCACAGCCTTACAAATAGAATCTCAACTGTCCGTCCGCGGTGACGGTTGCCGTTCGCCGACAAATCTGGACCGAAACTCACTACATGGATTCCAATCCGTTTCTACACGTTCGATCGTCAAAACTTGGGGTGATGCCAGGAGAGGACGATGAGCTTGTCAACGAGGGCATGTACGGAAAGGCGTTCTCCGAGTATTTGCGAGACGCATTGGCTCGTAACGGCTACCAGGCAACACAGGTGGTGTGCGAGGACTGGGGCTGGTGGGTGACGATCGCGGGGCTTCAGTTTTCGTGCGGCATTGGAATCTACGGCATTCGAATTGATGATTCGGATGATCTTGACTTGTGCGCCACCGTGCTAACGCCCCGAGGCAAGAAATGGAGTTGGGGCCGATTCGGATTTCTTGACACAACTGCGGAGGTGGATAGGCTCCACCAAACTATTCGTGGTATTTGTACTGCGGACGAGGATGTGACTATAGTAGCCGAAAAGCCCGACTTTCCATTTTGATTTGCGTGATCAAGAAGCGGCTATATAATGTCCGATTAGGAGATGGCACGATCCACAAAGGACGCACGCTCCGTTCCGGCTACAGACTCCCCGACGAAGATATCAATGGCGATGGAGTCGTTGACGAGAATGACGAGGAGCTCGCCAGTATTGAAAGCGGCGGGTAACAGGTTCGTGCACCCGGTCTCGCGAGCCAAGCGTTTTGGCAGCGGAGAATCCTTCGCGCGTCCTCGGTGATGTCCATCGTTCGCCGTCTAAATACGCTCAACTTAAGCTGAGCTCCTAACATGTTTCGCGTTTCGATCCGATCCATCGCGTTTGCGACCACTGCTTTCGCATTGTTCTCTGCTTACATCGCCGTAATGGCGCATGGCGGCGACACGGTGCGTGGCGACCTGGTACGCGGCTATGCCATCGGCATGCTTGCGATTGGTTCCCTTGCGGGATCGATTCTCGCTGTTACCGCAACATCGGCGAGTCTCGCCTACGACGTAAATCCGACACGTGCATCTTGTGAGGCGGGTGCTTTTTGGGGATTCGTCGTCTTCACGATTCTGGGAATTCTAATTGGACTGGTTCCGTTCATCGGCTGACAACGTTCACCTGAGCCACGACAGCTTCGTCAGTGCTTCCCACAGACAGGTGGAATCAGCGTCGTCCCGATAGCCGCTGCAACTTTCGTGGCAGTCCGAGACCATGCGTGCAATGAGGGTCGACATATGACCGAACCACCTGAACGCGATTCCTGGGAGGGTGAGATCCGCTTTGCCTTGGACTGGTTGCACTCCACAACTGGCAATTGATTGACTTTTCACTTGCCCTCCAAGACAATGAACGCACCGTTGAATCGGGACACGCATGTCACCGACGTGGTTGAAGACTGAACGGACCCAGCTCGGTCGTCCCTACTGACTTTATTCTTGCAACTCCGCACCGGGTTGGTTCCGCTGGACACTTCATGACCGGCCGTTACACCACGTAGACCTCATTTACATAGGAGACCACCATGTCTGAACAGAACTTTCTTCTTAATCGCCTAGCGAAGATCGAACGGGAAGTTCGCATCTGGCGTATCTTCGCGTTGCTGTCCATGGGATGCATCGCTGTCGCTGTTACCATGGGCGCCAGCTCGAAACCAGAAATACCACAAGTTCTACGAGCGAAGGAGTTTCAGCTTGTCGACGACAGCGGTACCATTCGGGCGACTCTCAAGACACTCGGAAACAGTACGCAACTGCGGATGCATGACGGTTCCAAGAAGTCCGAGGTCGCCATCATCGCCAACGATTCCAACGCGATCGTAGACCTGACCAACGACAACCGAATTAATTCAGCCAACATTGAGGCCTACGCTTCTGGTGGCTCGATCGGATTGTCTCGGCGAACCGGAAACGGGAAGGCTCTGACCCACATCGTTGGCGGCACGGAAGGTTCCTTTGTAAAACTGCAACCGCTTAAGGGCAATGAGATCCTAATCCCCGCAGAATAGCACGTGCCCAGGCCGTGAACGTGCGGACTGGGGATGGTTGATAGGCAAGCGGGTGTGAACCCCACCTGTATAACTGCTCGCCACAGGCTCCGTGTCGCGTGTTGCAGCTGGCCATCTCAGCCAGTTAAACTCGTACGATGGGTGAGTGGCAGCAATCACTCCGCATCGTCCCAAACAGATCGGTGCCAAGCCAAGCGTCTCCGTTCAACACCGAGTTTATCCTTCGGTTCCGCTCCGCTTGACTCGAGATCGCATGTTCTTTGTTCACCCAATTTGTCAGTCACTTCATCACTACAATCATCGTGAATCGCAACTCTCTACGCTATTCGATTGCCTTCTTATTATTCCTGTGCCTTTGCGTTGCTGGTTTTCTTGCAGGTTATCGCGCGGGATACCCAAATGGTTACGCGTCGGGGAAGGCAAAACGCCAGGCTGAAGAGCCATATCCCGAGGTCTACCAGATTGGCGATCTCATTCGTGCAACTGGGGACGGTACTCACAAGAATGGCGACCCGCTGGACTACCAGTCTTTGCTTGAAGCAACACGAGCGAGCGTTTTCCCAACCGAGTGGCAGGATCTTGGTGGTCGATGCTCGATGGCACCGGTTCCGTCGCTTGAGTCGCTGGTGGTAAACGCGACCTCGGGGGTCCATGATAGAATACAGGCGTTCTTTGGAGATCTCTCATCGGTAAAACGTGCGGTGGCGGAATCGAAAGAAGAGCAGGAATCGATGCAACGAGCGCGAGATGAATGGCTCTCAGGCGTGCTTGAACCGGTATCCAAGAGCCTCGGCAAAGAATTGAAGCTCATCGAGGCCGGTATCGACCTTGTCGGGTCCTGGGATGTTCAGCAAACCACACCGGATGGATCAGTCACTAGCTTGCGATACACGTTTGTTGATACAGACACCGTTCGGATCCCTTCGCCAGACGATGCGGGCAAATCGATGGAAACGTGGTACTTTATATCGGCTGGATCCGTGGTCGTTGCTGGAAAAGCCTATCTTGCGGCAACCACAGCCGATGACAATCTGGTGTTGATACCGAATAATGATCCACAGACATTCCTCGTCGCTTCCCAAGCCAATGACGAACCATGACGTCCACCGGAGGACGTCATGGGGCCGTTTACAAATGGAAAATCAAACCGCCGGGCCCGCTGACGTTGGACGTTCGCCGGCTGGGACTTGCTGACCTCGCCCCTGCTGCTTGCGTTACTCGGATCCGACACCTCTCAGTACGTCAATCTCCTATTTCTTCTGTGTGTCTTTTGGACGCCGCAAATCGCGATGATCGCTTTCGTCTCACCCAGCTGGCAATCCTCGCTTGACGCATCCGGAGACTAGCGTCACCTACGTGCCTGTGCTTTTCCCCTACTGACCGATGCAATCCGTCGTGCAGGCCAAACGTACGTGCCACGTCAAACCCGTTTGGATGACGTTCCCCCTTTGCGACAGCAGTTGAATGACATCGATTCTCAAGTGCATCGCGTTCCTGCTATTTTGGTTGATTGCTACCGCAGCCGGAGTCCTATTGTTTGATTCGCTCAATTGGCACATCCGACTAGACAACTGTCGATCAGTATTTGTCGGAATGGCACTGATGCTATTGGGTTGCCGTCTCGCTAGACACTATTCGCAGTTCGGCCCACTCTTTCTAATCTACGGATGCGTGGGATCGTTGCTCTTGGTACCGGCATACGCTCCGTATGCATCGTTCGCGGCGACCGCGTGATACGTAACGACTATGATGTAACGCAATACCTGTTGGACCATGGTGCTGTTCCAGATTTGCAGTGTAATGAGGTTGAATATCCGGTGATCGTTGGTGTTTGTGGGAATTATGAGTGCCTGCGGCTGATGGTGGAGGCTGGAGCAAACGTCAACCGTTCAAGCCCACATAGCGGCGAAACAGTGCTGCATGGTGAAGCAGGCAACACTGACCCTCGTGCGGCCAGATTACTGCTCGACCATGGCGCGAATCCCAATGCCCGAACGAAACCTGGAATGAAGACGTATGGACTGTGGCGGGACGCTCGCGTGCGGGGTGAAACCCCCTTGCATCGAGCTGCAGCGTGGGGTAGTCCAGAGGTCATTCAATTGCTGCTGGATGCTGGCGCCGATCCGACGATCCGTGACGCCAACAAGGACACACCGCTGAGCTGGGCCAGTTGGTATCTCCGCGATAAGTCAATCATCGATCAACTTTGGTATGAAGGCTCCGGAGTCGGGCCAGACTTCCCACCCGATGAAAGTGCCACCTAGGTTCGTCCAAAGCAACAGCGTCACTCCAATACTTCACCAATGGCCGTGCTCGGTGACGTTACTCGTCAGATGATTTGCTCCGTGCGAGATCACTACGAATACAGGCTGAGATTGCATTGCTGCGACACGAGGTCATGCCAAAGCCTTGGGCCGAAGCTTGCGGAAAGATGCTTTCGAGATCAGGATTAGCGAATGGACATTGAAGACCACTGCAGGACCAATCATGAAATCAGCGAATAGCCATGCCCGCTGACCTCAATCCCTACTCGGCTCCAGCGTCCGTCGAGGGCGGAACTTTTCCTTGGCTCGAACATCGCTTTCCTGGTCGTTCCATCATTGCATTCGTTTTTGCAGCGCTCGAGGTGTTCACTGCCCTACTTACCGGCGGGCTTTGGGCCATCAACGCGATTGATCTCGGTCGGTTCGGGGGCGTGTTTTTGTTGTCGCTACTAATCTCATCGGCTATGCTTCTCTACGCTGCAAAGTGCTACTCAATGGGAACACGCGGTCACGCGGTCTTGCTGGCACTCCTCTCACTGGTCGTAATGGCCGGTGGTGTTCTTTTATCTCTGCACGATGCTGGGGTGATACCGCCCTTTTGAATTCACAATTGCAGATAGCCAGCGAATGTGGCTGACCGGCGGAGTCGGGTTTGTTTGGCCATCGCAATGTCATTCGCCGCCGTCCGCCAATTCGTATCGTTCGTCGAAGCAAATGAAAGACGTCGCAGCACTTGAACTGAATCCTACCGATTTGCGGTTGCTTGGTCACTTCTACCAAAACAATTTCCGGCTTGAACTCACGAAGGGTCTCAACTCCGTTGACATCGATCCTCCCATGTCAACATGGGTATCCATGGCATTGATGACGACCGTGATTGGCCTGATCTACGCTGGCTTCATCTGGATCGCAATCGCAAACGACGCCGGTGCGAAGTTCGGCCCAATGATTTGGCTGCTACTATTGCTGATCGGTATTCTCGCCATCGTCGGCCCGGTGGCTGGGCACCAAATCCGCCTGTGTTACCTGCGCTCACGCAGCCCTCTTGTTTCCTATTCTGCAGCGAACTCCACTGTCTCTATTCTTGGCGGTCAACAGGTGTTTGAACTCGCGGAGGTACATGCACTCATTGGCGTCACGCTTCGGGATTCACATGGTGAGTCGAAATCTGAACTCCAACTGATGATTCGACGCGACGATTCTCTTATGCCGTACTTGATCACGACGGATCTTTCTGGATCGGCATCGAATAGTTACGGTAGAATACTGCGGGAATTTCGGAACGCGACGCGAGTTAGGACGATGATTGCGGAGCCTGATGGATTGCTAAATCGTGGTCCCGTGCGACTGACGGAACTTACCGCAGACGGCGAACCATGACGTTAACCGGAGGACGGCATGAGGCATTTACAAATGGAAAATCGAACCAGCGTCCCGGCGACGCAGTATCAGGCCATCCGGTTCTTCCGCAGAGCTCCTCACATCGCATCTCGCCACTCCAACTGCTCCGCCGCGGCGGCCTCTGCCGCACGGATGCCCGATACGGCGTTGTAGCCGCGGACGTTCTTAGTCCAGCAGTTCGTGCCGTCGAGGCGGATCATGTTGTAGCCGCGTTCTTTAAAGTGCTCCTCGTAAGGCCGGTCGGGGAAGATGAACGAGAAGTTCTCGATGCCAAGCTCTTCCGCGTCGTCGAACCAGAAGAACCCACCGCCCCAGGAGTATCGCGTCGTGGGGATGTTGCCTGTCGTCCGGGTCGGGGCGGAGTGGATGTCCTCCAGGCCTAGGGGGAACCAAAGTTCCGTCTCGAACATGTTCTCCCCGCGGATGGTCACGTTCTCAAGGTTCTCGATCCGGATCCAGTCGGTGATCTTGTATCGCCCGATAGGAATGAAGACCGCCCCGCCCTCTGGGCACGCCTCGATCGCGTCAATGATCGCCTGCGTGTCGTCGGCCTCCCCGTCGCCGATGGCACCGAAGTCCTTGACGCTCACCCTTACCTCTCGGCGAGGCAGCGGCACCGTCCCGCCCCGATACCCCGCCTGGTCGCTGAAGTCATTCAAAGGCCGACCCGGCTCCCACAACTCGCCCCGCTCCCCCCAGAGCTCGGAATAGTGCTGCGCAGCCCCGTCGGACGCGAGGAACAGGCTGGCCAAAAGAGCGGCGGCGACAGCGATGAAGGGAGTGACCATGATGAGAATCCAAACTGGGCATTCGTGGTACGTGGGCTGCGTGTCGAGCGATTTGGCTCGAGTGGGCAAAGACGACAGGATGGAGCAAAAGCGACCATCTCGATATTCTAGCCGTCGGGTATCACGCTTGCAGGTCACTACGACGTTGATCAGTTGTTTCGGAGGTTCGTGACGCTGCGACGGAACGCGGTAGCCAACTTCGTAGCCAGCCCCTTCGTGCCGATCGGCTTTCACAGCGTCGTATTTGCAAACTCCGAATTTCATGAACGCGAATGTGCCTCGAGCTTTACCTCGCATCCAACAAGCTGCGACCTGCCATCGCTTGGGATGAAACGGAACCGCGTTTTCACATCAAGCATGAGACAGAAAAGATGCCTGACCCCTTTGATCTCGTCGACGTTGCGCGGTCGAACCCTCGGTGGTATAGTGGTCGCTGGTGCCAACGATCGGAACTGGCCGGATCGGTATCGCCGCAAGAAGCCAGAACCAAGTCGTGAATCGGAGCGACCGGCGGCGTGTTTACAAATGGAAAGTCTTTGGCGGTCGCCCGGTTACGACCGCCGTTGAACTTAATCGAAGTGCTCCGGTGCAGTGCGTGGTGACTGCGAACACGTGGACAATGGGGTGACGCTGAATGGGGCGGCTCCGGTGCAGGCGGTGGTCCCGTCAACGCTGGCACGCTTCCTGCGTGGTAGGAGGCTGGCATCCATGCCAGCCCAGCAAGCATTGGGGTGGTCGGCTTCGCCGCTGTTTTTCTTTTCGCTAACGCGACTCCCGAACCGGCCAGGACCAACCAAAACCGGCTAACGAATCTGACGGTTCTTACGGCACACTATTTTGGCCGTTTGACGGTTAAAGCGATTAAAGAGGTTGCGCTTCCTGTAACGGTAATTGCAATGGGTTTTCAACTGATCGGGCATGCTTCGTGTTCCGACAGACCACTCTCTACTGAGGAAGAACCCATGACGCCCTACCAAAAACGTTCTTGCGAACTTACCAAGCGGCTCGCCGAAGACATGCTCATCCGAAACATGGCCCAGGCAACCATCGACGCTTACACCTACCACGCAAGAAGGTTTGCCGACTTTATCCAAAAATCACTTGATGATGCAACCGTTGAAGACGTCAGATCCTTTCAGCTTTACCTGATCCGAGAAAAGAAGGTCGCCTATAGCTCATTCAACCAAGCCGTCTGCGGGTTACGGTTTCTCTACACGCACACCATCTCGGTCCCCTGGCCGGTCAGGATGGTTCCCTTCGGCAAAAGACCTAAGACTCTGCCGACCGTGCTCAGCCATCACGAAGTCGACAAGCTGATCCAATGCACTGCCAATCTGAAGCATCGAACCTTTCTGATGACGCTCTACTCCGGGGGGCTGAGATTCTCCGAAGGGGCCAACCTCAGGATCGCGGATATCGACTCGGACCGGATGATGATTCGGATCGCCTGCGGAAAGGGGCGAAAGGAGCGGCTCGTACCGCTCTCACCGAGGCTCTTGAAAGAGCTCAGGATCTACTGGAAACAGTACAGGCCGACCGACCTGCTATTTCCCGGCAAGTCGAAGCAGAAGACCTACGCCGATACGACGATCCAAAAGGCGATGAAGGTCGCCGCCATCAAAGCTGGAATCAAGAGACGCGTCTATCCGCATGTGCTTCGACATTCTTACGCGACCGGCCTACTCGAAGCGGGAGTGGACTTGCTGACGATCAGCAAGTTACTCGGTCACGCCAGTTTCGTGACCACGATGATTTATCTGCACTGTCGCCGCGAGCACCTGCACAGCACCCCCAGTCCGTTGGACTGGCTGCCGGTGAAGCAACTGCCGACCTATCATCCGCCACAGGAGAACAACTCGAACAACTCCGGCGAGCAGGAAAACCCGAGCCAGGACAATCCACCCAAGGACAATCCAAGCTAACCGTGGCGGAGATCCTCCGCCGTGGAGCAGCCTCGGCGGTCGATGAAAATACTTGCCCCCAAGTCCAGAGCGTGCTGGCGAAGTTATCGTTGTGCCGCACGCACGTCATGGGCGGCCGAAAGTTCCAGTGCCGCGACTGCGACGAGATCACGTCGCGGTACAACTCCTGCGGAGACCGTCATTGCCCCCAGTGCAGTGGTGGTAAACGCACAGACTTCCACGACAAAGCGTCCAAGTTGATTCTGCCTGGGGTAACCTACTACCAGGTCGTGTTCACTCTGCCGAGCGAACTGTCGGAATTGGCTCTTGCGAATCGTCACGAGATGGCCGACCTGCTGGTGGGGTCGGCCTGGAAGAGCTTGTCCGCGCGAATCAAGTCGGAACAGGATTACGATCCGGCGGCGATCTCGGTGTTGCACACTTGGAACCAAAAACTCGACTCGCACTGGCATGTGCATCTGCTGGTGCCCGGCGAAGGGCCATCGTTGAGCGGGACAAGTTGGAAACGGGCTCAGTCGCCGGTCGATTCGGCTAACTCCGACGGCTATCACTTGGTCCGCGTCGATCCGCTTCGGCGAGCGTATCGCCGACGGGCGATTGCGAAGTTGCAGCAACTGCGTCGCTCGGGCAAGTTGAGCTTCGGCGGCAAGTTCGAATCGCTTCGAAACGACGAGGACTGGGACGCCTTCATCGACAGACTGGAATCCAAGAAATGGGTGGCGTATATCCAACCGCCACCGCGCGAATCGAGCAGCGCCAATCAAGTGGTTCGTTACTTGACTCGTTACTTAACGGGCGGTCCGATCAGTGACCGGCGGATCAGCGCGGCCGATTCGAAAGAGGTGACCTTCATGGCCCGAGAAGGAGCACGCACTGGCGGCGAGCGGAATCAGGTTCCCGTCACGCTGAGCACCACCGAGTTCATTCAAAAGTGGTGCCTTCACATTCAGCCGAACCAGCTGACGAAAACGCGCTACTTCGGCGGTTGGTGCAACCAGCGTCAAGCCGAGTATCGAAGTCGCTGCGAGGAGTTGCTCAGGGGAGAGGGTCGTTCGTGCAACTCGGTTGATCCGAGAGAAACGGTCGCCGGTCTTGTCGAAGATCGGCCGGACGTGTTGTGCTCGGACTGCGGCAGTGACCGGATGGAACTGATCGAGCAGACCCCCAAGCCGACGTGGACGGAGTTATTGGATCGCGAGAGCGAAGCGTGCCCAGCCTGGTACGGGACGCTTCAGCAGAAGGGCTTTGTCCGGATGTTGTGGGAGGAGTATGGTATCGGTCGCGAGGACTGGGACATGCGAAACGCGGTAGAAAGTGCAGAGGCCCCCGAGCCGAAGCGATCGCGTTGTGATCAGTTGGCACTCCCCGGTTTTTTGCCTCCCGACCCCCTCGGCGTGTTGGATCTGATAGACTCCAGATAACGTCCCGTCCGACTGGATCCCCTTGCGGCGACAAAGCTCAACGCACGATCTATCCGAAAGTCAGGCGGCAAGCTCAACTAGCAAGTTGAGCTTTTTTAACGCCTGACCATCGGATAGATCGCATTTCG
>NZ_SJPV01000034.1 GCF_007860135.1 Novipirellula artificiosorum | reverse complement strand
GGCAGCCTTGCTGTCACCAACAACCAACCATTCCACAGACCCAATTCCACTTCAATGCCCGACCAGGGGCACTCTCGGTGTTTCTTAAATTTCGCCGCCGGTGGTACAGGAATTGGGGACTAGCTCAGTCTTCCGGCAAGTCTGCTCGTGACATTGATCAATGATGGCGGCCAGATCGTATCTTCCAGCGACGCGACAAATACCGAGGTCGCACGTCCCACAATCCAGGGCCAAGCGGCGCTCACTCAAATCGCCTCCGCAGCCCTCAGTAGGACCCGTGCAGCACAACGTTCAGGATTTGTCCTTGATCCCTACGTGAACCATCGCGGACGACGCGTCGTTGGGGCGTGGAGCTGGGTGCCTGGAGGATCCCCAACGGGCGTTATCATTGAACAAGAGGTTTCCTCTGCTTATTGGTTTCATTTCTGGTTGATCTCGCCGGTTCTGCTCGGGCTTTGCTGCCTCGCTGCCCCACCACTGGTTTACCTTGCAAAGACACGGTTGAAAAGAAAGTGGCGCGGCGGCCTTCCGATGCTCGACGGTAGATACCAACTCTCCGAGCTGATTGGCCAAGGCGGGTATTCGCAAGTCTTCGGTGCCACCGACCTACAGCTTGATCGCAAAGTCGCCGTCAAAGTGTTGTCCAAGCGGCATTCGAAAGGCGTTTCGCTTGGCCGATTCAAGCGAGAAGTTCGTATCCTTGCGAGCCTAACCCATCCATCGACAATTCGAGTGTTCGACACAGGCGTCTGCGAGAATGGCTCTCCCTTCTTCGTCATGGAGCTAGTAGACGGACTGACTCTATCGCAACTCGTTGAATATCATGGGCAGCAAACAGAAGAGACCACACTGTTGATCATCCGCCAGGTCTGTATGGCATTGGCCGAAGCTCATGACGCAGGATTGGTACATCGCGATATCAAACCGCAAAATATCATGGTATCGCATTTCGGTACGGCGGAGCAGTTTATCAAGGTCTTAGATTTTGGCTTAGGCAAGAGCACTGTTTCGATCGAAGACGAGCATCTTTCCTCGTCAGGCGAAATTGCAGGCACTGTCCAGTTCATGGCCCCTGAATGCGTTGTTTCGCCGGAGCAGGTTAGTCCTGCAGCAGATGTCTACTCGCTAGGAGCGGTCATGTTCTATCTGCTAACAGGCAAGCCGATTTTCGAAGGCAAAAACAAATTGCAACTCCTGAGTCAGGTCGTCGAGGCAACTTGGGACAGCAGCCGAATTCCAGCGGCACTGTCTCTTCAGGCGGTCGAAAGTCTCCATTCGGCGCTCGCCAAAGATCCCGCCATCCGCCCTCAAAATGCCTCCGAATTCGCTGACCTTCTGGTTCGTTGACATGCTTCTCTTTTCTGCTGATGGTAGTGTTGTCGGAACGCCTACCTGATACGCACTCGATTTCGGGCAAAACGATGCTGGCCAAACGGATGCCGACGATACTACCACAGTTGAGCGTGCCAGAGTCGATCAAGCCGACTTTGGAACTGCGACCACAGTCGTTGATCGAGCTCAGTACAAACACGAAACGCAAGCAAGTTTGTGTTTCCGGATTCATTCGCTCGCGCGTCGCGTTTGTATTTTCCGTGGGAGCCTACTTTCGGCTACTGCTTTTCGGTGTAGCGAATCTCGGTCGTTCCGATCTCGCCTTCGAAGTCGAACGGGGCGCGATCGTAGTAGTCCAGCGAAACAGGCGAGTCCTGGTCGCGGCCGATGTCGAACGTCGCGTTGCTGGTGAAGTGCAACGACATGCCTCGGGGAACACGCCCCTGGGCAACTTGATTCCCATCGACGAACAACGAGACGTCGATCGGACCACCGATCTTGTCGACAAGCTTTGAGACGACTTCGATCTGACGCTTGCCGGCTGCGATCGAAGCCTCGGAACGAATCTTTGTTCGTTCAATTTCAAACAGGTTGAATTCGTAGCACAGCTGACCATCGTCCATGTAACAAGTGAGGCCGCCGGAGAAGCCTGCCAGTGCGTACAGCACGCCGCTTGCACCTTTGGGCACTTCGACTTCCATCGCCACTTTGCTGCTGACCTTGCCAAGTTTAGGAGCCGCTGATTCAGGCGTTCCGGACACTGGGCCATAAAACGACCATTGCGTGTAGGGCGGTGCAGGCGCGTCTTCCGGGTGGTAAAGGACGGTCGACCAAAGCCCGCCACCGATCGGTAAGTTCTTGTTCTTCGCCGATTCCGTCAAGAAAAGCGACTTCATCTCTTCCAGTTTCGCAGGGTTCTGCTCAGACAAGTCATTCGACTGACTCCAGTCCTCTTCGATATTGAAAAGCTCCCACTTGTCGGTCAGAGGCGACCACTCGCGTATCCCCGGCGGGATACCACCGACCCAAGGTTCGCGCGGCCCACGTGCAGAGGCGAACCAACCATCGTTGTAGACGCCTCGGCTGGCCATGATGTCAAAGAACTGAGTGTGACGCGTTCCTTCCGCATCGGGATCGTCCAGCGAGTAGGCCATGCTGACGCCATCGATCGGATCTTGGGAGAATCCGTTAACCACTTGGGGAAGGGAAATGTCCAGCAACTCATAGATCGTTGGTGCGACATCGACAACATGATGAAATTGGGATCGCGCGGTCTTGTCGGCTTTCAACTTGGCAGGCCAGGAGACCGCCATCGGCTGTCGGGTGCCGCCAAAATAAGCTCCCTGTAGCTTTGTGCCTCGGTAAGGCGTGCTACCTGCCCAGGCCCAAGCGGCGTGATACATGTTGTCGGTTTTCGGTCCGCCGAGCACGTCAAGTCCGCCTAACTCTTCGAGTGCTTCCAAGTGTTGGGAGATTTTGGTTGGAATCCCGTTCTGGGCCAGTTGCTCGCTGATCGTGCCGTAAAGACCTTCCGACGAAGATCCGTTGTCGCCCCAAATGTAAAGAACCAGCGTGTTTTCCAGACGCTCTTGTCGCTCGAGCTCATCGATGATTCGGCCGACCTGGGCATCCGCATGTTCGGTGAAGCCAGCAAAAATCTCCATCAGCCGACGTTGGAACGGCTTTTCGTCCTCTGGGATCGATTCCCACGAAGCCATCGAATCGACTCGCGGTGTTAGCTTTGCGTTGGCGGGAATCCAACCAAGCTTCTTCTGGTTCGCAAAGACGCGCTCACGATAGGCGTCCCAGCCAGCATCGAATTTGCCTTTGTACTTGTCGGCCCATTCCTTCGCGACTTGGTGCGGACCGTGTGATGCACCGGGAGCCCAGTACATCAAGAACGGCTTATCGGGCGAGTACACTTTTTGATCTCGCAGCCAGGTGATCGCATCGTCGGCAATGTCTTCCGACAAGTGATAGTGGTCGTTTCCACCGCTGGTCTCAGGTCGTTCAACGTAGTTTGTATTGCGAACCATCGTCGGTTCGTACTGAGATGCCTCACCGGCCAAAAAACCATAGAAGTACTCAAAGCCATAACCGATCGGCCAGTACTCGAACGGTCCTTTGTTCGTGATCTGTTCCTCGGGAGTGTTATGCCACTTGCCGAAGGCTGACGTATTGTAACCGTAGGCCTTCAGCACCTCGGCCATGGTCGCCGACGTCTTCGGAATCACGCCGCTAAACCCGTCAAAGTCGTTTGCGATCGCAGCGATCTGACCGTTGCCGACTCGCGTGTGATTGCGGCCGGTCAGCAGTGCGGCTCGTGTTGGCGAACACATCGCGGTCGAGTGAAAGCGGTTGTACGAGACGCCTGATCCAGCAATACGGCTAAGTGTCGGCGTGTTGATTTCGCCACCGTACGTCGACGGCGTGCCTGCTCCGACGTCGTCGATCAAGACGATCAGGATGTTCGGCGCGTCATCGGCAAGGCGTTTGGGTTCTACTCGCTTGCTGTAAGTTGAACTCTCGATCGTCACACCAGCTTGTGAACCCGAAGGAGCTGGAGGGAACGGCAGGATGTCCTGGGCATAGGCGCAGGCCGGAAAGGCCATGAGAAATGCAATGCAGAGCGGTTTCATGTTGTGGGTCCGTTTTGTCGTAGAGTGCAATAGTGATATCCAAAGCAGCGATGGAGTGGCTCTAGTTCCTTCCTTGATGGCCTCAGCGACTCGAATTCTCATTGCCGAGCGATTCTGTTTATAAGGGCGGCGACCGGAATGCTACATTAAATAGCGGAGCCAGCTTTGGGCCCGGATCACAAACATGACCGGGATTCCAGCGATCTGCACATCCTCGGTGTAGACCGCCACGATCGCCTGTGATCCACCCGGTAAACGGATCGAGTCATCGTCAAGCTTGATCTTGACCGCGAACTGGGTGGGAGCTTGCGATCCCAAGGTCGTTGGCAAGTTACCGGACGCCTGCAACTGCCCGGTGCCCGACATATCGATCGTATTGACGACGCGTCCTTTAAAGATCTGTCCTGGATAACCGAACAACGCCACTTCGCTGTACTGCCCCTCTTTGATTCGAAGGTAGTTCTTTTGATTGAACCCGGCAACGACGACGCCTCGGTTGTCTTCATCCTCATCGAGGATGAAGCTCATCGTTGGCCCACTTGCTTTGCCCACCACCATACCTTCGATCAATTGAAGGTTGGTGACATAGCCGTAGCCGGGAGCGACCACCGTGGTATGTTCGAGATCGTACTGGGCATCGGCCAGCTGCGATTCCGCTTGTTCGATCTTCGTGGCTGCGAGTCCAACGTTTTGACTTGCCTGCGTCAATGCGGCGGTAGCCTGCGAGACAGCAGCATTGGCTTCGCTGTACCTAGTGACAGCTAGATCGTAATCTGCTTCGCTGGTCGCATTGGAACTGAGCAATTCCTCCTGGCGGTCTCGCTGGGCCGTGGCGAACTTCAAGTCCGCATTCGCTCGCTCTAAACTTGCTTCAGCGAGAATGACCGAACTCTCAGCGACTTGTTTGCCCTGTTTGGCCGCTTCGACGGCGGCAATCAGTTGTTTGACCAGTGTCTCATACGGCACCCGGTCGACCCTAAAGAGAACGTCTCCCTTTTTTACTGGTCGATTGGGCTCGACAACCACCTCGATGACCTGGCCTCGCTGATTCAATTGTGCGATCACCGGAATGGTCTTTTTAAAAACCCGGGCACTGCTGGAAAACGGGTGGAAATACTGAGCGCAAAAAAGCAAGGCGACAATCAACAACGGTCCCACCGATCCGGCAATGATTGCCAGTGGAAGCGACAATCGGATCAGGCGCAGCTTCGCAAAGATCAACCAAATTACGAAGCAATAGGCTGCTCCAAGTATCCAGCTCATGACTCGCCTCCCTGATCGATTCGGTTGGCCAGTTTTTCGACTCGCAGTGATAGTGCTCTCAGCCGTGCTTCGATCGTTTGATCGTTTTGGCTGACAGAGGAATCACCAGCAGAATTTTCGGACTTCAGAGAGTGATACAAATAGGCCACAAAAATACAGCTCAATAAGGCGGGGATCATTGATTGGTTCCTGATAACGATGACTCGAGCTTGCTGACTGCCAATTCAAGCGCTGTCAGTTGTCCCTCTAAGTCGGACGAGATCGCCTGTACTCCTGACTTCGGCGAATAATCCCAATAGGCCCAGGCCAACGCGACTACCCACAGCGCGCCCGTTGGCAAGCCCAGCCAGCCCAGTAAGTTGACAGTGTTTGCCTGAGGGTGCCGATTGCGTTTGGCAAGTGCCCCTGGGAGTGCTGCCAGCACCACCAGCAGCCCCAGAATACAGAACGCAAAGACAATCATAAAAACAAGCGTCACGATTCGTAACGTCGGTCCGACGGCTTCGAATTGATAGTCCATGAGCTGCTCTCAATTGAGAAAGGTGATGTGGTTGTCAGTTGACTTGCGGTTGTGATTCCGATTGGTTCTGAGTTGAACTCGGTATTCTCCTTCGGTCGTAGCGGAATTCATAAAAGTGATCCGAACACGGAGTGATCCGCGATACTTGTTCCCGAACAAAGTGGCGAGGTCGGACTGTCATTTCAACTCCACCTTCACGGTGCGAATCGTTCCGTTGAATTCGAAGGGACGCTTGTCCGCGTAGTCGAGTGAGACGGTTGCTCCCAGGTCAACTCCAACGTCAAAGCTCTCGCTGGCGGTGAAGGCGGCGGGCACCGTTCGTTTCAGCTCGGCTTTACCAACCTCTTGGCCATCGACTAGCAGAGTGGCCGTTCCTGATTTTCCGGGACCCACGATGTCCGTGACCACTTCGATTTTGTGTTTGCCAGGGGCGATGGTGTCGGTGCTGCTGGCTGCGTACTGCTCGATGATCAACATGTTGTAAAGGTATTTCAACTTGCCCTCTTCCATGTACACCGTCACTCCGCCGCTCGAGCCGCCGACGGCGTACAGGATACCGTTGGCGTTTTCAGGGACGTCGAGGTCAATGGTGACATGATTGCTTTCGCGTCCCAGACCCGGCGCGGTGAATTCGGGCATGCGACGCGTGCTGGCGGTGAAGGTCCAGCTGGTATAAGGCGTCTTGATGCGATCTTCGGGATGCAATCGCAACCAGTTGCCGGCTCCGATCGGGAAGTCCTTATTGGCTTCTGCAATCTCCATGAACTCGGCCTTCAACTCGGCGAGTTTTTCTGGCATGGCCGAAGCAAGGTTGTTGGCCTGTGAAAAGTCTTCGTCCAAGTTGTAGAGTTCCCACTCGTCGGTTGCAGAATCCCACTTCTTGATCCGAGGCACCGATGCAGGTGAGTCCCACGGGATGAACGGACCGAACGTGCAGGCCATCCAGCCGTCCTTGTAGATCGCGCGGCTGCCATTGTTGTCAAAGAACTGCGTGGTGCTCTGCGACGGTGCATCGGCGTCGTCGAACGTGTAAGCAAAGCTGGTGCCGTCGATCGGCATCTGCTCGTAGCCGTTGACCACCGTTGGAGGCGTGATCTCCAGGATTTCATACAGCGTCGGAGCGATGTCGATCACGTGGTGGAATTGCGAACGGACCTTGGCACTCGGCTTAATCTTCTTCGGCCACGAGACGACCATCGGATTGCGAGTTCCGCCAAAGTACGAAGCCAACAACTTGGTGCCTTTGAATGGCGTGCTGCCAGCCCAGGCCCAACCGGCGTGATACATATTGTCCGTCTTCGGCGTGCCCAAGGCGTCGAGTCCGCCAAGTCGATCAAGAGCCGCAAGCTGTTGTTCAACCGTATTGGGAATGTTGTTCTGGGCAAGCAGTTCACTAATGGATCCTCGTTGACCTTCCGAGCTGGAGCCGTTGTCGCCCCAGATGTACAGGATCAACGTGTTGTCCTTCAGTTCGCGACTCTCCAGTCCATCGACCAGCCGTCCTACTTGTACATCGGTGTGTTCAGTGAAGCCCGCGTAGAGCTCCATCAAGCGGCGTTGGAACGCATGCTGCTCTTGAGGAATACTGTCCCACGAATCGAGCGTTTCGTCGCGATCGGTCAGCTTGGTGTCCGCTGGGATGATGCCCATTTCAATCTGTCGCTTGTGAACGCGTTTGCGGTACGCGTCCCAGCCGTCGTCGAACTTGCCTTTGTACTTGTCGGCCCACTCGGGAAAAACGTGGTGCGGTCCATGCACTGCTCCGGGCGCCCAGTACATCAGGAACGGCTTTTCCGGTGCATACGCCTGACGATCATCCAGCCACGATAACGCTTGATCGACCATGTCTTCGGTCAAGTGGTAAGTTTCGTCGTGCGGCGGTTCGATGTGATCGTAATTCTTGACCAATCGTGGTTCCCACTGCGAAGTCTCACCTGCAAGAAAACCGTAGAAGTGATCGAATCCGTAGCCATTGGGCCAGCGATCTTTGGGGCCGATCGCTGTCGTTTCTGTCGCAGGAGTGTTGTGCCACTTTCCGAACGCAGAGGTCGCGTACCCATAGTGCCGCAGCACTTCCGCAATGGTTGCGGCTTCCTTGGGAATGATGCCTGTATAACCGTCGAAGGCCACGGCGCGCTCGGCAATCGTACCACTGCCCACGCACGTGTGATTTCGCCCGGTGAGCAGGCTGGCGCGGGTTGGAGAGCAGATCGATGTCGTGTGAAACGCGTTGTAACGGATGCCCTCTTTCGCCAGTCGTGAGAACGTCGGTGTGTGGACTTCGCCACCGAAGGTTTCCGACACGCCAAAGCCGGTGTCGTCCAGCAACACGATCAGGATGTTGGGTGCGTCTTCGGGCAGCCGCTTTGGCTGCTCGGGCCACCGCATCGTTGAATCTTGCAGTCGCGGCTTGACGACGCTGTCCATCGGAGTAGGCGGAAACGGCAGGACGGCGCCATTATCCTGCGCTGCCAACTGGCTCGACGAGGTCACGAGTATCAGGCAAATCGCCCAACCGAGATGCTTGGTAATCATGTACGTATCTCCGATTACTTCTTGCTTGCGTATTGGAAGTGAGTGCGACCAATCTTGCCATTGAACACAAACGGTGCCTCGTCGAAGTAGTCGAGTGAAACCGGCGAGTCGAGGTCGGCGCCAATGTCAAAGGTTGCGTTGTTGGTAAAGTGAAGTGACATGCCGCGTGGAACGCGACCCTGGCCAACTTCCTGTCCATTGACCTTCAACGTGATGTCCAGCGGACCGCCAATCTTGTCGACCAGTTGCGTGACAACTTCAATCTTGGCTTTTCCGGCTGGCAATTTGCCGCTGGATTGAATTTTGGTCCGCTCAATCTTAAACAAGTTTAATTCGTAGCACAGCTGACCATCTCGCAGATAACAGGTGAGACCACCGGAAAACCCCGCCAGCGCGTACAGCACGCCGTTGGCATTGTCCGGATCGCGTCCAGTTCGTCGAACACCCAGATGCCCTCGGCGGGCTACTCGATGGTGGTCTTAAGCCAAGCCACTTTCTTAATGCCGTCGAGGATGCGTGTCGTTTCATGGTCATTTCTTTACCTTGGTGTAAAGTCTCGGTCTTTTCCTCGCGTGCAAAACCCCGCCTACTCTGCTTCCAGATACTTGAAATGGAGCCGTTTCAGAGTGCCTCCGAACTTGAAGGGTGCCTTGTCGAAGTAGTCGTTCGCAACCGGCGAAGCCGTGTCCATTCCAACATCAAAGGTTTCGGATGCTGTGAAAACAGCGGGCACGGTGCGCTGAACCTTTCCGGTTGCGGCCTCCTTGCCGTTGAGCCAGAACTCGAGCTCGGCAGGTGCGGCCCGTTCCAGCGGGGTTCTCATCTCGTAGGCGATTTTGACCTCACCGGCCGGTAGTGCCCCGACCTTGATCTTGTCGCGTTTAAGCAACAGCGCGCTGTATTCGTAGTACAACGTCCCATCCAGTGCATAGAGGCTCACACCACCTGCATAGCCCCCCATGGCGAAGAGCACGCCGCTAACACTTTCCGGCACCTCGGCTTCGATCTCTACGCGAAGGTTGCCGTTGCGCACGTTTGGCGCCTCGCTCTCGGGGATCCGGGTGATTCCTTCGAACAGGGTCCACTGGATGTTGGAACTGCGCTTCATCTCTTGCGGATTGAGCCCTGTGTACAGGGCGCCACCGATGGGCAGCACCTTGTTTTCCTCGGCCTCCTCCATGAACAGCTTTTTGAGTTCTTCCAGCTTCTCGGGATTCTCGGACGCAAGATCGTTCATCAACGAGAAATCATTGCGGGTGTCGAACAACTGCCACTCATCCTGCATGGGGTCCCAGTTGGAAAGGTCCGGCATCGCAGCCACCCACGGTATCCGGGGTCCGAAAGTGCTGGCCATCCAGCCTTCGTGATAGATACCACGGCTGCCCATGATGTCGAAATACTGGCTCGTCTTCTGCTCCGCAGCATCAGGAGAATCGAAGGTGTAGGCGAAGCTCACCCCGTCGATCGGATCCTGCTCGTGGCCATCGACGACTTTCGGGGGCGTAATCTCGAGCAGATCATAGATCGTCGGTACCACGTCGTTGACATGGGCGAATTGCGAACGCGGCGTATCGTCCGGCTTGATGCGTTTCGGCCACGAGATGACCATGGGCGTGCGCGTGCCGCCCCAGTCCGACGCGCCGTTGTCCGAGAGAATGTAGATGACCATTGTGTTGTCGCGGATGCCGCGCTCATCCAGTTCGTCAATCAGTTTGCCGACCTGGACATCGGTATGCTCGAGGAATCCGGCATAGACTTCCATCAGCCGCGTCTGGAATGCTCTTTGGTCCTCGGGGATATCTTTCCAGGCGGGCATTTCTTTCGGGCGAGGAGCCAGCTTGGTATCAGCCGGGATCCAGCCCATTTCCTTCTGGCGCTGGAAGGTACGCCGCTGGTAGGCATCCCAACCGTCGTCGAACTTGCCCTTGTATTTGTCCGCCCATTTTTTGGCCACGTGATGGGGCCCGTGCACGGCGCCCGGTGTCCACCACATCAGGAAGGGCCGATCCGGGTTCACAGCGAGGTGCCGCCGCATCCAGGTGATCGCCTTGTCGGCCATGTCTTCGGTGAGGTGATAGTCCTCGTGATTCTCTGGGTGGGGCGTTGAGATCGGCGTGGTGTTCTCCCACAGCACGGGCTCCCACTGGGAGGTTTCCCCCGCGATGAAGCCGTAGAAATAGTCAAAGCCCCGGCCCGTCGGGGTGCGGTCATAAGGTCCGTTGGCGATCTGGTCGATCGGCGTGTTGTGATCCTTGCCGAAAGCCGATGTCGCATAGCCGTAGTGGCCCAGCACCTCAGCGATGGTCGCTGAGGACTTCGGAATGACCCCGGTGTATCCATCCCAGTCGTTGGCGAATTCAGCGATCTGGCCGGCACCGACCCGATGGTGGTTGCGGCCGGTCATCAACGCTGCCCGCGTCGGCGAACACATCGCGACGGTGTGAAAGCGGTTGTAGGCGATGCCCTCCTCGGCCAGCCGCGACAGCGTCGGGGTTTCGATTAAACCGCCGAAGGCACTCGGCTGTCCGAAGCCCGCATCGTCGAGCATCACGATCAGGATGTTGGGTGCGTCCTCGGGCAGATGACTCGGGGCCTCGCGCCACTTGTGAACGGACTGCTGCATGGTCGGCCCGACCCTCCCGCCCATCGGCGGATCGGGAAACGGCAGGATGTCCTGGGCCCATGCAGGCACGGTCACAAACAGGACCAAGGCGGTGAATAGGAGAGAGAGTGAAATTCGATTCGTTTTCATGATGATGTTCCGATCGCTTGAAGTTTCCGGATGGGAGTTTTGCTCTGGCGCTCGGTCTATTTCACCGGTTCAATCTTCGGAAAGGTCCACTTGCCGTCCAGAATCTCCTTACGTGGCTGATACATGCGAATCACGTAGTTCCAGCCCTCGGTGATGGGCAGGTAGTTGATGCTCTCAGGGTCCCCGCCGAAATGGATCGTGTACGAGCCGTCCTTATTGGGTTTAGCGGAGGACTGGTTAAGGCTGTTGCGGCCGAGGTCGTTCTTTTCGAGATAGCCGTCGGCGTTGTAGATGGTGATGGACCAGAACGCATCGACCGGCACGTCCTTGACCGTCACGATATGCGGGGTCTTGCCGTCGTTCTCATCGACGGTGCCTATCTCGTAGTAGGCAGCCTTGACCGGCAAACCGCCCCACCCGGCCGCGGCGCCGACGAGGTGGTCGATCGGACGGACCTCTTCCTTGCTCCCGAAGGCGTAAGTGGAATCAAAGCCGAGGGTGGCAAGATCGCTGAGCGACTTGCGTGCCTTGGCGAGGGCGTCGAGGTCCCAGTTTGGTGCCTCGAACGGTCCGGGGCCTCCGCCGCTGAACTCCAATTTGTCCTGAGCCGCGTGGGCTTTAGCCAGGTCGTTGGGGTCACCGGCGTCGTAAAAGGTTCGTATTGTCACGAGCGCGAAGCGTGTGCCGACCTTCTCTTCCGTCAGCTCGTAGGTGCCCGGTTTCGATTCCACGAACATGTAGTGGTCCTGGTTGACCACGTGCATGGACATATAGCGACCACCGACCTCCGGCAGCGTAATTGTGGCAGGCTTGGATAGATCCAGCACGGTCCCTGAATAGAGAGTGTCCTGGTTCATCCGGATCACCGGCTGGTTGTCCGGCGTGGTGGGTTCGCGCAAGTGGGCGAACTCGCCAATACCAGCACCCACCATTTTCATGTTGGAGCGGATCATGTGATCCGATTCGGCCCGCACGAAGTTGGCGACGGTGACTGGCTCTGTTTTCTCCTCGGCGAACAAAGTGGCGCTGAGGAGTGTTGTCGTAAGAATGACGGTACTTGAACTAATGATTGCTTTCATGGAGATCTTTTCTTGCGATTGACTTTTGGTTTTCCTGCCAGTCTGTTGTCCGTGTTTTGGGCGGCGTCCAGAGCGGCCGTAAGGGCGGCTTTGCATGTTTGTTAGAAATTACTCCACAAGCTCGAAATCACCCGGTTTCCAGGTTTTGTCGAACCACGGCTCCAGCGGGCCATAGAGACGGAGGAGGGTAAGATAGCTTTTCCCGGGAAGAGTTTGGATCCAATTGCCGTCGTGACCTTCCGGCGCATCAGGACCGAACCAGACGGTGTAGGAACCGTCCGGGTTGGGTTTGACAGAAGGCATCGTGCTGTCGATGCCGGCCGATTTCTGGTCGGTTTCCAGCATGGAGCGGTGTTGCCCCGAATACACCATGAAGGACCAGAAGTTGTTGACTGGAATCGGCGCAGGCAGGGTGACTTTGTAGGTTTTACCTCCATCGAGATATTGGCCTCCAGCATCCTTGGATGCAGCGGCATAGGCCGACCCTGTTCCCACTTTCGGCGCGGCCATGGCGGGGGTGATTCCGGTAGCCGCGTAGTGGAACATGATGCGATCATCGAGAACCAGCTCACCGTCGTTCATGAACTCGTGGCTGCCGCCGGCGAAGGAGGAATACCACTGGCGATCCGGATAGAAATAGACTGCCTTGCTGCGCGGACTGAAGGTCAGGGATCGTGCGGTGGCGTTGCCGATGGCAGCCGCGTCTTTGAGAAGTTTTTGCATGCGCGCATCCGGTGCAAACGGTTCGCCTTTTTTGATGCCGATGGCGGCGAAGAGCCCAACGAGCTCGGGATCGAAGGCATCTGCGGGCTCGTATTGAATCACTGCGTTCAGTTCTTCATAGAAGTGCTCATCGTTGGCATGAATGGTATTGAACTTCTTGCCGGAAAGGTCGTGAACTTTTTGCTTTGGTGGCTTGTCTGCTTGCGCGAGAGGGTAGCAGCGAAAGCCTTCCTTCAGCTCTTTGGTGGACGCCTCCAGGTCACCATCTTTCACGAAGACGCGCATGAGCAGCCAGTGCCGGTAGGTCCTGGATTTCGCGACAAAGTAGCCTTCAGGGATCTCCCCCTCGTAACCCGGCCCAATAAACAGATATTTCCCACCCTTACCCTGATCGGGGCCAGTCAGGCCAACGTCGCAGACAAAGCGGAAAAAGGCATCGTCCACTATGCCCAAAACAGGTCCGGGAATCTCTACGACAACCGGACCATTTTTCAGGTCAATCTCTGCCAAGGCATACGGGGTCGTTGACTGGGCCGTCAACAACAGGCCGCGGGCATCCAGCAGGCTTTCGGTAATCCCGAGGTCGCCGGGTTCCACTCCCGCTTCTTTGAGTCCCTCGAGGAAGGCATCGATGGAGGCTGCCGGCATTCCGTTCAGGAAAGCATCCACGCCTCGCGACAGGTCGAGAAAGTCATAGGTTTTCTTGGCTGTCGATTCGCTGGGCATCCCATCGAAAAATTCGAGGGTGCCGAGGAAATCGGTCTCTACTTGATCCGGGGTAAGCAGGAATTCCGGCACATCCGCAGCGTATTTCGGCTTTGGGGCGTCTTGTGCCACTGCTGGCCAGGTAGTCCCCATTACCACCAGCGCAAAGGTGGCGATGTTCAAAGTGGTGCTTGTTTTCACGGTGATTGCTTTTTCTTGGTGAATGGAGTTGGGGTTCTCTGATCAGTTGGCCTTTTGGGGTTTTGTCACTACTTTGCAGCCTGTGCCTCGGGTGCGCTCCACGTGCCGTCAAAGTAGGGTTTCTTTGGCAGATAGATGCGGAGCATGTAATTCCAGCCGGGCATGATCGGCAGAAAATTGGGCCGGGACGAATCCCCGCCGAAGTGGATGGTGACCGCTCCGTTTTCGTCTGCTTGCGGCGTGCGGCTGTTCACGACGTATCTGCCGGACTGGTTCTCTTGAAAGAACCCTTCCTCGTTGTAGACACTGATGGACCAGAACGCGTTGTCGCCTGCGGGAACGTCTTTCAACGTCAGGGTGTAGGCCGTCTTGCCATCGTTTTGCTGCGGCACAAAATTGCGGTAGACCGCATGTTCGGGCTTCCAGCCGCCCCAGGCATCCGCGGTGGAAACGAGGTGATCGATCGGATCGACGTCCTCAATGCTGGCTCCGAAAGAATGGTCGCGACTGGGGAGGTAGTTGCCCAGGGTCTTGAGCGCCTCGCGCATTTCTCCCAGCGCTTCGGGATCCCAGTTGGGCACATCAAACCGACCCTTGGACTTCTGCTTCACTCCCAGGCCGTCCTGCGCTTTGTGGGCCGCCGCGACATCTTCAGGGTCTTCGGCATCGACGAGGGTTCGCGCGATGATGGCGACATACCGACTCCCCATGGCCTCCTGGGTCAGTTCGTATTCGCCGGGCTCATAGGCAACGAGCTTGGCAAAGTGCCCCTCATTCATCACGAGAACGGATTGGTAGCGGCCCTGAGTGTCGCCTTTGACCAGGGTCGCGGGTTCGGTGAGATCGAGCACGATGGAGGAGTAGAGGGTGTCACGGTTCATTCGCACCACGGTCTGCTGGTCCATTGGTGTGAAGCCGCGCAGGTGGGCCCATTGGCCAAAGCAATCGAAGTTGTCGATCGCGACCTTCATCATGTGATGCGTCTCGGCAGTGGGGAAATGTTCAATGGTCAGGGGGACCACTTCTTCGGCCTTGAGGGGTGTCGAGCCTAGGGTTAGCAGGATGCTGGTGAGTGTGGTGATGTGGCCAATTTTCATGACGATCCTCTTTGGTGTCTGATTATTCGACCCGCGCCAACGGCGGCATCGTCCAGGTGCCATCCAAGGCTTCTTTCTTGGGCCAGTAGAGACGCAGGATCGCGGAGAATGGCCCCGCGGGTGCCGGAAGCCAGTTGGCTTCCTTGTCTTTACCCGGGGATTCGTCCTGCAGGTAGAGCGTGATTCCTCCGTCGTCGTCGCGCACAAAACCCTCCAGCATGGGCGAATTGAGCAGGTAACGGTCGAGGGGGTTCTCCGTCAGCAGGCTGGTCGGCAGTTCATACATGGTCAGCGACCAGAACGCCTCGACGGGAGGCAACTGATCCGGCGCGAATCGCAGCGTGTAACGGTGGGAGCCGTCGAGTTTTTCGCCGTTGGCATCGACATAGTAGGCCGGGTAGATGGATTCTTCCTCGCTGTTGCCCCAGATCCCGAGCACGGCGGCCGCCATGCGGTAGAGATAGTTATTGTCGAGGTGCTCACGGGTGCCAAAGGCATCGCCGGAACCGAGCTCCCCGGCGTCCGCCTTCTTTTTCAGCTCTCCGAAGTCAGCCCAAGCATCCGCAATGCCCTGACCGATCGCTTCCTGGATCTCAGGGGAAAACGCATCCCAATCGAAGGTCATGCCAGCACCGATATTCAGCCTGGCGAAACGCTTCATCAACTCCACTTCGGAAGGGTGGGTCGGGCAAAACTGCAGCACGAAGTTCAGTTGCTCGAAAACCTTGGGCGACTCGCGGACCTCCTCCTGAGAGACCGGCTCGATGAAATCGATCGCCGGTGCCGCCCCGGCGGCCGGCTTGCCGAGGAAGGAGGAAAGTTTTTCCACCTTGTAGCGGGACTGGATGGCTTTCACCTTTTCCAGGTCATCGGGGTTAAAGAGCTGCGTCCGGTAGACCGCCAGTATCAGTTCGGTTTCCGGGCGGAAGACTTTCGTGATGCCTTCGGGAACGGCACCGTCCCATCCGGGGCCGGCGATGAGGAAGCTGCCACCGTCGTTGCCGGTGGTGCGGCTGCCGATGTAGGCGAAGTTGTGGGTGTAGAGGTCGATGAGCTGGATGCTGAAGTAGCGATCCTTTTCGATTTTGGGTACAGTCAGCACGAACGGCTCGGCCCGCAAATCGAGCCCCAGCCAACTGTAAGGCGTATCGGAATTGGGCGTCTGAACCGCCTTGTCCTCGTGCGTGTAGACCCGGGGGATGTTCTTGATCTCGTTCAAGGGCCCCTTGAACTCGGGATTTTCTGGGTCCAGGAAGTAGCCGTGAATCACGCGGTAGCTGTCCACCACCGGGTTCGCGTAGGTGTAGGCTTCCTTGGCGACGGCGCGGGCTTCCCCCGGAGTGATCACTTCGTCAGCATGCAAAATTTGCGAGTCGAGCGATGTGAGAAACGCGAACGCGACTAGCGAGAGCGTCGATCCAAGAACGTGAAGGCTTCGTATCATTTTTCTTCTCCAATCGAGATTGGGGCCACCTGCATCTCACTCAGGCACGTCCGCATCGCTAAATATCTCCCGGGACCAGATCGCTGTTGGCCAGCATCTTTTGCATGATCTCCTGCAAACCCTTCTTCTCCGCCAAAGTCAGACTGGCCAGAAACTTCATATTGGTCGCCTTTGAATCGGCAACGAGCTTGGGAACGAGTCGGGAGCCCTTGCGAGTCAATTTGAGATTCACGACGCGCCGATCTGCAGCGCTTCGCTCCCGAACGAGAAGGCCTTGCTCTTCGAGGCGATCCAAGTGCCGAGTGATTGCAGCCGCGTCAATCCCGATGAATGACGCGAGCGATGCAGGCGTGGTCTTTCCGTCATTCGTGATCGCACTCAGGATCGCACACGCGGCGCGTGATACGCCGTGAGCGTTCAGCCGATTCTCAAAGTCGCACTCCATCGCTCTGGCAAGACGCGTCACCCAGTAACCCGTGCTGGAGTGAATCGAGCGACCTTGCTTGGCGATAGTGGCCTCTGGCAACGTGAACAATGTCATCTCCATTCTCTCCTGCTTACGGACACCCACGTATATTGTTACCTGAAACAATTGACCACGTCAAGTAATTGCGGTGCGTGGCTCTTCACCCTGCCAGAGTTGAACCAGAGTCTGCATCTCGCGTCGGTGTCCACGACCGCCTGCAACTCGAGGATCGCTGAAAATGCCGAGGTTTGACCACTCGCTGTCTCGAAGAAAAACCGCTCTGCCGCTTCGGTATCAACACCTCTGGTAGTTGCGCCGCTTGGCTGCAGTTTCCTCTCAATCTGGTCCGAGATTCTGAGGAGAGTGCGCTGAACCGATTTCGCTACGATGCGGAAGCCGATGCACCCGACGCGAGTTAGAAAACTGAAATCGCAAAACTGTTAAGGCCAGTTTCGCACCATTGCCGTATTCGACGATCTCGAACATCCGATCGCCGCTACTTGCATAGACGGGGGCGACGAACTGAAGTTAGATCATTTACACGATTCCTTTCTTCGCCATGTATTCAGCGGCAAATTCCCATCGCAAACTGGACACAAGGCCTGACCCCGGCGAAGCCCTCTGACACGCACGATTTCACCGCACGGCAGTTTTGTGGTCATTGAGTGACGGAAGTCGATGCCGCAGACCGTTTCACTGCCGACAACTCCGAGCCTGTCGGTCAATCGGTCATGCAAGGCTCATGGCTCAGCGCGATCATCTTGCCCGGCTCAGTTCCTGCGTTGCCGACGCGCGACAACCAGACATTGGCTCCGAATGAATCAGGTCACGACCTGAGAGTCGGGTTGCGCGCTCATTGGCCCATTGTCGTGCTTCTTAGCACGCCGTTTTGAAGTTTCGAGTTGCAACCGCCGCGGATTTCCTATTGGCACGCGCATTGCTCCACAGAAATACCGGTCAGACCGGTGTTGGGAGATCGACTCGGTCCGTGTTTCTGTTTGCACTGCAAGACAGAGTCTGGTTTTCGCGGCGATGTGATCGGCCAACCGGAACCGCTTTCTGAAGCGTTCATCATGCTTGGATGGAGGAGGCGAAAATGTGCGAGAGATGTCAACACGCTGAACGGACGCGGATGGAGTACATTCGCGGTAGCTTGGCCGGCAGAGGACGGACGTCATTGGTCATCCCGCAATGGGCAAACCGGGGCGCGCGACAGTACCTCGAAGCGTTGTGCTTTCCGCAGGCCAATGCAGCCGTCTTGTTTGGGCGACAACTCATCTGGACAAGCGTCAGCCCGCGGCGACCCGGTTATCACCAAGGCTCCGGCCGTCCTACTTTGTCGGACGCCGAGATGTTTGAGTTCTTCCCGCGGGAGCGGGAATTCTACGAGAGTCACCTCAGTCCCAACCGAACCTGGGGCCACTTCTGGGATCGGTTCCGATCTGGCGACGATCTCTGGGAGGCCCTTTACCAGACGTACCAGCTTTGGAACCGGGACATGTATGACCTGGTGTATTCACAGCACCACCAACCGAGCCGAGCTCGTCGCTTCTTGTCGGCGCTCGACAGCAACCTACACGCTCAGATCGTGCACGCCATGATCAACGTTGCGACTACCTCCATCGCGCCGGGCACGGGACGCGGACTCGCCTGGACAGTGAACGAGATCGCCAAGCAGATCGCGTCCGCCTTCGGACGCGATACGAGCCTACCCAATGCCATCGTGACGGAGGCTGAACGGCAGCCGCCACCGTCGCTAAATCCCTATCGCGACTGGGCAGCGCAGATCCCCGGCGCAGTGTAGGCACGCCAAAGGCGGTGAAAATTTCCTCGAGCGATACCACACGATTGCCCCTAACCTGCGTTCGGTTGGACCAGTCTATCGCACGAAGCAAAACCGCTTGGACGCTTCGGTGCGAACACCTCCGCAGGTTGGCTGGAAGATCCCGTCAACCCGGAGGTGGATTTTCAGGTCGGGATATCGCAGAATCTACTTATGGCAGATTGCAGAGAGTTCTGAATAAGCAGCACGGAGCATAAGGTGCGAAAACGGAAGCGAAAGTTGACGAGCGCCGAAAAGCGAGCGAGACGCGAACGGAAAGAGAAGTACATCACGGTCTTCGTCAATGGCAAACAAAAAAGAGTCCCGCGGCCTCAGTTAATCGACGGCTTACCAGTTGACGAGTTCGTCGCCAGTAATGCTGATCCGATTTGGTTGCACCAGAATGGGATGTGGGAGTATCTGACTCCAGATGATGGGGAGTGAGTAAAATTCATGAGCAAGACGGCGGATCTGAAGGTATTCATTTCCAATCGGGACTCGACTTGCGACGAGTGTCACGAGCAACTTGGGCGAAAGGCCTGGATCACTCTCGCGGGTGAGCGAGGAGCTTTATGCTTGGCATGCGCCGATTTAGATCACCTGGTCTTCCTTCCATCGGGCGATGCTGCATTAACACGCCGAGCAAAGAAATACTCGGGACTACACGCTGTTGTGCTGAAGTGGAGTGCCTACGCGGCAAGACTCCGGAACTGGTTCGAAAGGAGATCTGGACACACGTTCTGGCGTACAACTTGATCCGCACCATCATGGCTCAAGCGGCTACCCAGAACAGCCTGCTACCGCGTACGATTAGCTTCAAAGGCACACTGCAGACGCTGGAAGCATTCCAGCCAGTCATCGCACTCATCGGGAACCACAACAGTGCAACAAGGATCTCTCTGTACCAGCAGTTGCTCGCCGCGATCGTGCAACACCGAGTAAAGGATCGACCAAATCGATTCGAACCAAGGCGACACAAGCGAAGGCACAAACACTACGTTCCACTCTCTGTCCCGAGAGCTGAAGCGAAACTTCAGATGCTAAAAGGACTTAGCAAAAACTAAGCAACATTCGTCGATGCAACCGCCTTCACGTAGCGAACGGTCTTGCCTTCATGGGGAAGGGCACACCAAACGCCCTTAGAGCCTATGCGAAGACCTGTTCCATTAATTTTTGTCAGGACGTGAAACACGAGCGTTTCGAATCTCGCGATTGGGTTTTCGGATAGGCTCTTAGTTTCCATAGTCCTGTGAAGTGACGGCTCCCCAGTCTTGAGCACGGAACCAGGACGTTGGTTTCAGAACCCTATGGACTGACCATCAATCCAAGGCCGTCATCATCAATCCGTTTTTCCTGAGTCCTTTCGACGGAGGACGACCAAGTATTGCTTATCGCCTTTTTGAGAGATGAATTCCTTGGGTCGACGCTCATCCATCCACGACGATTGACAAAGTACCAATTGCTCGCCGTCAAATTTGTAAACCCATCGACCCAGGAAGTTAACTTTGCCTCCTTGGGTGAATACAGTCAGCCACTTTGGGCTCCTTGTCGAATCGACTTCCCAAGTCGAGCTACTGATGAATTTCCCGTTTCGTCGAAGCGTCCAACTGTCCTTTGTTAGGGTGATCGTTTCGTTTTTCTTCTCAACGTCCTTTGGCTGTCCTTCATAAGTCGCCGACACGTATTCCCACGTGCCTAAGAGTTTTTCGATTTCCTTGGGATTGCTCCTTTTGCGCAAGGCGGGCGAACTAACGAACCATTTCTCCAGATTCGGCAATTTGTCGAGGTGCTTGAGGCCTTCGGCAGTGAAGTGGTTTGACGCGATCGAAAGCGAATTCAGCTTCTTGCATCGTTCTGCGAGCAGTCGTAGTGACTCGTCGGTGAATTCCGCCGAATTCAGCGACAACTCCTCTAAGTTGGGCAGGCCCTCGGTGATCTTATCGACAAACTTGTCCGTGAACTGCCCATCGTGGATTATCAAGCTTCGAAGCGTCGTTGCTGCGCGAAGATAATTGGCACATCGATCCGTGCAAACCGGGATCTCGTGGATTTCGTCATACCCATTATCGGCGTTGAATTCGAGAATTTGGAGTTTCGGCAAGTGGGCAATAAACCTGAGATCATCATCTTTCAAAGCGTCGACACATAGATGGACTTCCTCCAGGTTCTTCAATCGCCCTAGCTTCGAGAGATCGCCTTCAATTTCGACGAATTCTGAGTCGACTCCCGCATATCCCATGACGATTTGAGTGAGACTCGTATAGCTAGAGAGTTGATCGACTTCCTCGTCCGTCAATGCCGCCCCGTAGACGAATGTGACGCGATCGGGTTTTCCGTTCTTGTACGTCCATTCTCCCTGTGCAATGGGCTGCTGGGAAAACGTCAACTGCGATTGGGCAGCGAGCGTGAGCGCGACCAGGACAATTGGAAGGAAAGGTCTCATGAAATACTTCTGGTTGAAACGTTCAACGGGATAGACTTGTTGAAGGAAACGGCGTCACGTTGAATCGGGGAAGCCAATCCAGCTTCCAAAAACCGAACGTGAAACCGGCACTCTTCGTAAGCCAGCGTTGTTGTCGGAAGAGTTTTGGCATGAATGGCTCTTTGCTTCGCCCGGACTCAGTAAGTAACCCCTGGGGGTGTTTGCGATATCGATGCGTGTTTCGATTTGCCACAGAATATGCGTTTTAATACAGTGCATCGACGACAAAAGAACGCCAAGATGGCCTGCCAAAACTGAGGCAAAATCTGCGCCAATACACTCGAAGCCCGGTGTTGATCCAATCAGCTTAACGCCGGGTCGTACCCTTACTTTCCTTCGTCGCTGACCGAAATCGTGTCGCAACGTTCGTACGTTGCGCGATCCCCGCCATCAGAAGACTGGATAACAAGAAGGTTGTCTGCCAGCCAGACGACTCGGCATTCATGCGTTTGACCCTGATTTGACATTAGAATGCGATCAGTGGTTAATCGCCAGACGCCATGCATCACGTCGTCACCTTCGAACATGTCGGGCGGACCGCCAGGTCCCCAGGCAACGAGTAGGTAATGGTTGTCATCACCGAATTCAAGCCGACTCCCGCAAGCAACACCACTGATAATGGGTGGTCCGCAAGGACCGGCCTCCCACCGGCCCAATAACTGGCCGCGTTGAACGTACCAGCGCACGTCGCCAGCTTCCAAAAACCCGCGCAGCCGCTCGTCCACAACCCGCCTATTCTCTTTGTCGGATTTGTTGATTCGCCAGACGCCATCGCGTCTTACGAGCCAAAACAACAGTACTCGCTCGTCGTCACCAACATTGTCCAGCTTGGTGGTGACGACAGCCGCCGCACGCTCGTTGCCGAGAGACCGCGCAACGCGAACGCCGGTGCCACGCTTCGAGGGGAGCAAGACGTCCGCGGAGTGGTCGCGGGACCCCGTGGTCAGGGCTGACGCTTTCTGGCGATCGCCCATTCGATGTAGTTGGAGCCAGCGAGCGACGACCCCACTCGGAGTCTCGGCCGAGGGAGCTTCGGCCTCCGCTCGCTTGAACCCGATGGAAGAAATCGCGGTCAAGAGAAAGACGACAGCAAGGATGTTTCGAAAAGCGGGCATGTACCTTGGGCTCCATGTGTTGCGCTACGATCCGATGACTCAACTGTTATACGACGAACGGACTAAAATATTAGGACCTATTTACCCAAAAGCCAAAGGCCGCAGCCTAGCCGGTTCGCCGCGTTTTCCCCCGAATCTGGTCCGGGATCTCAGGAAGACTACGCTGAAGCGTTCGAGCCAACTCGCGCAGGCCGATGCAACCGCCGCGAGTTGCGCATCGACGTTGCACGGCAAACAAGGGTGCTTCTACAGCCGTTGGTGCCATCAAGGAAATCTGGTTGTAGACCGTCCCACTGCTGGCTTACCTTTCGATCTCCAG
>NZ_SJPV01000033.1:9208-23898 GCF_007860135.1 Novipirellula artificiosorum | reverse complement strand
GAAAGCAAAAGTGGCATTGAGAAAATCGTACGGCTTCAAAACCGACGAAGTCTATGAAACTGTGCTATACCATGAACTCGGGAAACTTCCGGAGCATGACTTGGCCCACCAATTTTGTTAACGAGGCGTTTATAAAGGCGAGCAGGGCTGATTCGTTACGCCGATGTCATTGCATCAGTTACGCGTACTAGCTTTCCTGCCCGCCGTGGTTTGGATGCAGCATGCGATGATCGCGTCGCTGTCGTTTTGGTCGTTTTGCGTCTGGTTGTTACTTGCTTGGTCGATCGGCTTTTGCTGATCGTTGATGTCTTTGACGACTTGCGATCCGTCTCGGATGCACGATGGTCCGCTGCAGCTCTCGCCTCGCGGGCTTCTTTGCGAAGGCGGCTCTTGCGTTGATCGGCATTCTCCTTCGGTTTCATCGTTTGAAGCGTCTCCTTCAGTGCCGGAGACATTCGGCCATACGACTCCGTGACCTCGATCATTCGCTTTGGTTCCCAGTCTTTCTCGTCCCGCAGCATTGCCCAGCTAATCACGGCGATCTTGCGTGCTAGTGCGATTCCCGCTTTCTTCTTGCGTGTCTTTTGTTTGCCACAGATCCGTTCGTAAACGCCCTTGGCCCACGGGTTGTAACGCAGCGATGCCCATGCACACTCGACCAGGATGGTGCGTGCCAGTGGGTTGCCTCGCTTGGTAATGCGGCCGTTGCGATCGGTCTCACCGGATTGATATTGCCTTGGCACCAGGCCGAAATACGCCGAAACTTGACGACTCGTTTCAAAGCGATGCGGATCGTCGAGGCAGGCTACCAGGATCTCAGCCGTTCGAGGTCCGACACCGGGAATCGTCATCAGACGTACAATCCGTGGTTCGGTTTTGCCAATCGCTTCGAGTTTCTTGACCACGGTGTCAATCTGCTGCGTGAGAGAATCGAGAATCGTCAGCTCGATGTCGAGTTCCCCTTTCCAAAGTTCGTCGGGTCCACAGTCTTGGATTGGTTTGCGGAATGAGTTGATGTGCTCGCGTCCTGTGTGCCAGGCTTTGTCACCGGAGTCGATGGTGATGCCCTGGTTGACGAACCAGGCGCGGATGGTGTTCTTGGTTTTGTTGATTCGGCGGTCGAGCGTTTTGCGATACTTGACCAGCGAGCGGAACTCGCGGTGCGTTTGCGAGGGCATGTGGACCGGTTTGAGTTCTCGCATGGCGGCCAATCGAGCGAGTTTGAGGGCGTCGTCTTTATCGGTTTTGCGTTTGACTTTGGCCCATTGCCAAGCCTCCTCATTGGTCGAGCAGACGAGCGTGGCGTGGTCGAGCGATTGAGCCAAGTCGTTAATCCAGCCTGAGGGTCCGCAAGCTTCCATGACGACGAGGTCCACCTTGGCGTTCTTCAAGACGCTAGCGATGTGTTGCCGCTCGGTGGGGGTAGTAAGAAAGCGTGATTTTCGGGTTTTGGTGTCAAAGAAGCAGCACATCGTATTGAATTTGCCGAGATCAAGAGCGAGAATTTTCATATTGAAGTATCCTTGTGTTTGGTGGGTGGAGCGAATGTGACAAGCAGCCGCACGCTGCCCAGATCACGGGTCCGAGTCGCCAGTTTAATTACGAATGACTCCCACCCATCAAACCTCGGACTTACATGGATTCTTTATGCGAAAAGACAAACGCTAGCGCCGAAATGCACGAACTTCCGCGAGACGATGATTCCCGTCGCAAGCACCGACAAGGATTGGTTCGTGCGAGCAAGAACATGCTTGTTGTCACGCGGATGAGCGCGTGTGGCCAAAAAAAGTCGAACAAGCTTTTAGGTCGGTGAAATCCGAGGTTGGTTTGCCATATAAGGTTGAATTCTGGATCGAGATCGAGCTCAAATTCAGCGGTGCCGTTGAAAAATCGCGTCAAAACGGTCGCATCGCGCAGCAGACATCAAACCGATTGTTTTGAAATCGGAGTGGTGCGAGCGAGTGAGAACGGGACGAGCTAAGCCGCTCGCCAGTACGATAGTGGCAATCCACCGAGGTGCTCAGTTGTTTTGATGTTGGGTGGCTGCTGTGGTGAGGCATTCAATGTACGAGCATGCGACGATTGAAGCAGATCTCCAGCGGCGACTTCAGGAGCGAACGTAGGCAAAAAGTCGCGCCGCCCATAACCCAGCGGCATGTTGCGCGCACTTTTCGGCTGGGTTATTCGCTAATGCTCATAACCCAGTACAGAGAGTCACCGAAAAGCATTCCGTAAAACCTCTGGCCCACTCAAAATTATGGGCTACATATGCAATCTGATTTGACGATGTCCCAACATAATAGAAACTTCATGCTGGTTTGATTCGTGGTCACCACGAAAGACAATGCCGATCGGCATGAAAAATATCAGCGAAAACGAACGCAGCGAAATGAGTACTTATCAGACGTCATCGCCCGAGAGAGAAATAGTTTTTCACGTCCCCATCACCCGCTCTCTTTTGGTACACTCTTTGCAATTGTTGCGTAAACCGTCTGGCCCACTCAACTTAACAAACCCCAGTCAAACTCCTCTGACTGCCGGGTAAACGAATTGGCCGGCGATTGTGTTTTACACAGTCGCCGGCCTTTTTTCGTGTTTTACCGCCTCTTTTGCTGGGGCAATCGCGATTCGGTGACGGTGCTGGGGTCTCTGATTTTCGCCCGGTGGAGAGTCTCCGTCGGGTTGGTTCGCCCGCGACGGGATGCAATTTGGGTCAAAACTCTCGGCACTCTCTGTCTCTACGACCTCCGGCTAAGGTGAATTCCTGAGTTTTAGAGAGTCTCCAGTTTTCGGCCGTTCCGGTGCCACGAACTACCCGGAATCCGCTGGCGGGTGATACGGATTGTCCGAGAAGGGGAGATCCGTTGTGACTTTGGTTTTGATTTCTGGCGTGGCTTCGTCGGGTGTTTTGACGGGGCGTTTGCGGACCGCGACTCGGAACACAAATAGCGCCGCTGCGACCCCGATGAAAATCAGGCCGGATCGGAAGCCGTAGATCAGTGGACCGAGCGTGAGATTGGCTCCGTCGACGGTCAGGGCTTCGTAGCCTTGCTCAGTCATCTCGGCCGGATGCGTATCCGCCCACTCGCGGCGGATCCGCCACTTCTCTTGGATCTCGGAAGCCGACCACTGTGTCGCCATCATCGCCAGACCGAAGATCGCGACGACCTTCAGAATCCGACGAAACGCATTGTGCCGGATCAGCGACAACGCAACGAGCACGCCGACACCCGCCCACACGACTGCGGGGTAACCCCACGAGTAGTCGTTGATTCGCGATGATTCCCAAATTTGCTCGAACGGATCCATACACACGTTTTTGTAATTTGAAATTTCTTCGATTGAGTTTTCACTTTACACGATTTTGCTCGCGCGGTTTGCATAAGTAACCCTGAGGGGGCTGGGCTGGGTTTGGCTCGGTGTTTTTTGGTTTCTTGATTTTGGAGGTGCGGATGACGCTAGTGACGATTGATGAGGCGGATCAGATACAGCGTGTGGGGGCGTTGTTGGGGAAAGCGGCACTCAGGTGGCGGCAGGAACGAAAAAGTTCCGAAATCGACTCGGACTCTCTACCCGATCGGCTTGAGTTCAGTTCGGTTTCCTTGCTCTCTGTGACTGGTCAAAACGATCGAGCAGCGTGCTCGGTCGAGACCGGTTCTCGACACGAGACGGAGGATACGAACATTGTGCGAAGAACAACGTGCCAAGATCGCGACGCTGATCGTCGAAGCGATCCGGCGAAACAAAGAGAAGGTTGTCAAAGCGACGCTGGACACGAAGGCAATGGAAACCGAAACGAAGAACGCCAATGCGACGGAGGCCAACGATGAGTCCTAAAACGAAACTGCAAATCGCAGAGTTGTCCGACCTGACCATCGGACAACTCGTTGCGAAGTACGAAAAGCTGTTCGGCGAAAAATGCCGATCGCACAATCGAGGCTATGTGCATCGACGTGTCGCGTGGAGGCTGCAAGCCGATGCCGAAGGCGGCTTGAGCGAGCGAGCGATCTTGCGGGCGACGGTCGTGGCCGGCGAGTCGCTGATCCGTTCGACGCCGCCAAGGCAACGAAATGAAAGGGACGCCACAAAGGCGGGCGGCCGTTCGACAAGTGTTCCGTGCATGCTCTTTTGACCAACGTGCTGTATGTCGGAAAGCTGCGTCATCATGGGTCTGCGGGTCGATCGTTCAGAAACGACATGTCAGTCACCCCGCCGGACACGTCGTCCACTGGCACAACGAACGGAAACAGCTTGGACGCCGCTTCTTGGCCGGTCGACGCCGACCAGCAATACGGCCAAAAAATCACGGCAATGCACACCCATGCTAATCGGGTTTTCCAGACCATCGATGCTCCTCTCTTGGTTGAAAAAACCGTCTCCACCGGTGCGGAACCGTTGGAGAGACAAACCGTCCGGTTAGGTTTCAAGTAGCGAGCCGGAAGTCAATTGCAAATCTGCTTTGAGGCTCACCTTGGCCAGCGTGAACTCGGAAGATACTTACGGCATTTCACGAAACAGAGACATTGCCGCAATTGAGTTGTGTACGGGGAGGGTAATCCCCGCTTTTTGCTGTGTTTAATGCTCGACTGAGTCAATTGGCCACACCCCATATTGGTGTCTCGAATCCCATCGAGAGACTGCAGCGGAAGGTTCCATGACATTAGGGACATTTATGAACTAAGCATCACCACTGCCCGTGCGATTGCAGATATGTTCCGTGAAGTCATTTCAGATCCACGTCGGGACGCCCCCTTTTAACCTCCCAAGAATCCATGCCCATGTCTGTTAAATCCTGGCTCACATCCGCATCACTTCGCCGCGTTCATCGCAAGACCACCCTGAAACAACGACGCAGGTCGTCGGTTCGCCGAAGGCTCTTCGAACCATTGGAAGATCGCCGTCTGTTGGCTGGCGACTGGCATAACAATTTCATCGCGACGGACGTCAATGACGACTTGCGTGTCACTTCCTTAGATGCAATCATCGTCATCAACAAGCTCAATTCCAGTGGCAATTCGCAACTTCCCGAACTGGCTCCGGGCGTGAAGCCCATCGCCTACTACGACACGACAGGCGACAACTTGGTCACCACCTTGGATGCGTTGACCGTGATCAACTACATCGGAAGGAACTCTGGTGCAGCGGAAACCACTCAGCCACGTGTTATCGACGTTATCCCGGTTAATGAGACGACGATCCTCGCAACCTTCAACCGGCCGATGGGCGCCAACGCGATCGACCCTGAGAATTATGAGGTCATGGGAGACGACGGCCAGCCTATCGCAGTGCTCGGCGCTCAGTTCGGTGAGGGCGAGAGCGTGGTGCAGTTGCAAACGGCGCCACAATCCAGCAGCACGGGCTACACCGTCAATGTCCAAAACGTCGCGGACACCACCGGACAGATCGTCTTATTCGAGGGCCGCAAGCTCACCGGTAACCCCAAGGGGGCTGTGGTCAGCGTCGCGGCCACTTCGCCTCGTCACGTGGTTGTCGTGTTCAACGAACCGATGGCTGACAACGCCTTGGCTCCTCAACACTACGACATCCGGAATGCAAGCGGCGAAGCTCTGCTGGTCACCGATGCCCAGTTCGATGGCCCACTTGGGATGGTCGTCGTACTGACAACCGCGACTCAGTCCAACACGCCCTACAAGCTGACCGTGTCGGTCGTCACCGACCTGCAGAACGACGGATTGCATACGAATACGGGGAACTTTCACGGCATCGCTGGCTTTACCGAACTGGTCACGGCAACGCCCTCCGGGCCCAACTCGATCCTGCTGAGCTACAGCCAATCGATGTCCGACGACGCGTTGACGCCGGCCTCTTACGTGGTTAAGAACTCAGCCGGAGTCGAATTGTCGGTTCTGGATGCCAAGTTTGTCGGCACTGAGAGACGCCTCGTCCAGTTGGTCACGGGACCGCAAGCAACCGGGATCTACACGATCCAGTCCATCACGGCCACCGACACCAACGGCAACCCTGTCACAGCCCCTGGACCGGCCGGTGTTTTCGTGGGCGTTCCTGCGCCTTCCCTGGTCGCGGCGATACCGCCTGACAGCACGCACGTCTTTTTGACGTTTGGCAGCCCGCTCAGCGACAGCGGATTGGCTCCATCGAGTTACAAGCTCGAAAAACTTGACTCCCAAGGCAATGTTACTAACACCCTACCGATCAGCGAAATTGCATTCGTGGGTAGCCAGCGAACAGTCGTCTCGCTCACCACACCCCATCAATCCGACGCTCGCTACCGAATCACGACCACGAGTGGCTTGTCCGATATTTCTGGCTCGCCGCTAGCAGTCGTCGCCTCGGAATTCCGGGGGCTCGGAAGCGTGCCGAAGGTGACCAATGTTACATCGACTGGTCCGACATCGATGCTCGTCACCTTCAATGTGCCGATGTCCGACGATGCTTTAACGCCGGCGTCCTACGTCATCAAAGACTCCACGGGCGCAACCTTGCCTGTCACTAACTCGCAATTTGTTGGCACGGATCGACTCTTGGTGCAGTTGACGACCGGCCCGCAGGTGGCCGGCATCTACACCATTGAATCCATCGCAGCGACCGATTTGGGCGGCAGTTCAGTTGATCCGCCGGGCACAGCTGGCCAATTCGAAGGTGCACCCGCTCCGACGCTCAGCAAAGCGACCCCATCCGATGCGACGCATCTTGTCCTTGTTTTCAGCGGCCCAGTAGGTGACAGTGCCCTCGCGCCGTCGAGCTACCAAATTGACAAGCTGGACGCTCTGGGGAACGTTGTCGGCAGCCTGGCTATCAATTCGGCGACATTTGTCGGCGACCAAAGGACCGTCGTTTCGCTCACGACGCCCAATCAATCGGACTCACAATATCGGATCGCGACGACCAATGCCCTGTCCGATTCGACGGGAGCGCCACTGGCAATCGTCCAACAGGAATTTCAAGGTGTCGGCAGCTCAGCGACGTTAGTCGGAATCACGTCCACCGACCCGACGACGATCCAGGTGGTCTTTAACGTGCCGATGTCTGACGACGCGTTGCAGCCCTCTCTCTACATCATCAAAGACTCGACCGGTGCGCAGTTACCAATCTATAACGTGCAGTTCATCGGAACCGAACGTCGCCTGGTGCAGTTGACCACCGGACCGCAGGCAAGCAACGAGACTTATACCGTTGTGTCGATCAACGCGACGGATACCAGTGGTGGCGCGACGACCATCCCGGCATCCTCGAGCGTTAACTCGTTCCCTGGTCCGGGGACGACCGGCGGAAACTCTGTTCCCGTCGATGGCCCGCCGCGCTTGGCGGGTGCTGCCTCGCTGAGTAACACCAGTGTCTTGGTCGCTTTCAGCGAGCCGATGGATGACAACGCTCTGAACACATCACACTACTTCATCGTTCAACAGAACGTGAACTCGGAAGCAGGCTTTGTGCCGATTCTTGGTGCCGTCTTCTACTCGAGCGATCATCGCTCGGTGTTGTTGACGACTGGTTCGCAAAATGAGTTGACGTATTCGATTACAGCCGTGAACGTCACTGACCAAACCGGTAACGCGCTTGCTCCAGCGGTCATTGCCGGTCAGCAGCGAATCGACCCATCGACGGCATTGTTCCCCGGAACTCCGCCGAGCGGCACGCAGATCGTGGACACTGACGGTGACGGATTGTCCGACAACGTCGAGGTGCGCGGTTGGAGCGTGACAGTCACTCTACTCAATGGGACAACAGTCACGCGTCAGGTAACCAGCGATCCAAACAATCCCGACGCCGACGGCGACGGGTTGTGGGATGCACAGGAATTGAACATCGGCACCGACCCACGATCGGCCGACACCGACGGCGACCAGTTGGACGATTGGGTCGAGTTCAATGAAATCTATACCGACCCGACCAACCAAGACAGCGACGGCGACTCGCTGGACGACTTCCTGGAGTTCACCTTCTTCAAGACCTCACCCTACCTCGCCGACACCGACGGCGACCAGCTGACGGACGACTACGAGATCTTCGCCAATCGGAATCCACGCGTCTCCGACCTGCCTCGGCCCGAGATTTCTGTGGGCGAAGTCAACCTGCAACTCGACGTCCGGTTCTCGGAGACCAGCGACCAACAGCGCCGCGACCTGGAGACCAAATCTGTAGCGGCCTCGCTGTCGAGAGGCTCAAGCCAGTCGTTCTCGCGATCGGATACAGTGAATCTTGAAGCGCATCTAGAGGCAACAGCGGGAGTCGGAGACGGCGCTGGCTCGGCAGGGTTTTTTAGCGTGACTGCGGGCGGATCCGTCGGCTATACCTTTGAGCAGTCGTCGGAATCGGCGACTGAGATGCAACAGTCCTATGAAAGTTCGCTCAGCACCGACAAGGAGGTCACGCGCGGTTTCAGCCTGGAACGCAATGTCGAAGGCGCCTTGATGCAGGTCACTATCGACCTGCGAAACCTGAGCAATCTCGCCTACCGTGTGAAGAACCTGCAGGTGACGGCCTTTATTCAGGATCCGCAAGATCACAGCAAGCTCACACCTGTCGCAACTTTATTGCCCGACAGCGAGCCGGAGGAAGGCTTCACGCTGGGTGCGTTGTCGAAGGACAGGGGTCCGTTCATCTTCTCGAACTCGACGATTATCCCGAGCCTCGTCGAGAGCCTCATGGCCAACTCCAGTGGCTTGGTCTTCCGCATCTCGAATTACGACATCATTGACGAGAGTGGCCGCAACTTCGCCTTTACCAGCCAGGAGATCGTGGAGCGAACCGCGCGCATGGTTATCGACTACGGCGGCGCAAGCAGTCTCCGAGCCCTGCTGAGCGGCGAGGCCTTCGACGAACTTCAACCGGGTGATGAGACGGAGATTTTTCGCGTCGCCACCAGTGCTGGCGATGTGATCGATACTAATTTCGATGGCGTGATCGATAATGCCGATAACCGCGCCATCTTTGATGGGGCCGGCAAAGAAGTCGGCATCACCCTGTTCGAGGCGCTGGCCGCCGTCGGCCTGACGCAATACGACGAGAGTGCCACACCGACCAATAGCCTTTCCGATGAGCAAATACTCGAGAGTTACTCCACCTTCGTTGACAACGACGGTCGAGAAAAGATCTTCCGCATCCGCGGCGTCTCCAACGACGCCATCAACCAGAAGTACTGGGAGATTCTCACGCCCTTGGGCATCGACCAAGTGAGTGATCTTTCGGACCTGATCCTCAAGACCGATTCGCCCGTCAGCCTCAACTTTGTTCAGGATCTGGACAAGGACGGGCTGTCTGCCGACGTCGAGTTCTTCCTGCGGACCAGCGATAGTCCAATGCCGCGCGGAGCCGAAGTACCCGGAACGACGGATTTCGCCACTGATGAGACGGTCACCTACAGCACCGACCCCGATCTTGTCACCGGGGCCATCGTCCGGGTGACCGCGACTGGCGGCGGCTTGACCGCCAGCACCAATTACTATGTCCGCAATCTCGGACGCGGTTCCTACAGCTTCTTTGACACCGCCGCGAACGCTGCGACAATGAGTTCGAACGTCGGCCGGATCGATCTCACCAGAAAGATCACAGCTGGCATTTTTGCCGCGGTTAAACCGACCTCGACGAACACAACCACCGAGCTGATCACTTTCTCCAAGGACCCGAAATTCCCAACGGGATCCATCGTCCAAGTGACGAATACCGGCGGTGGACTGACAGCCGGCACTAACTACGTCGTCCGCAATTTAGGTGGCGGTTCCTACAGCTTCTATGACTCGGCGTTCAACGCCACCTCGGGTAGCGACGTCACCACGGGTAGGTTCGACCTTACCGGAAGTATCACGGCCGGTATCTTCAGTCCTACCGCGAAGGGACGTGACACCGACGGCGACGGGCTCGACGATCGGTTTGAGGCGATTTTCGGCTGGACGGTCAGTACTCCGCAACGTAGCTATCGGGTGTATTCGTCACCCAACCGCGCGGACTCCAACTTCGACGTACCCAAGCCTGCTGCGGATAGTGATGCTGATGGGACTGAGGATCGCTTCGAATACGAAGGCTCCGACCTTTTCGCCGCGCCTGCGGGTTGGGACGATAGGAATGCCGGGGGTGCCGACGGACTCCGCGATCGGTTCGAGGTCTTTCAATTGGCCAGCCAGAGCGGAACGCCCGACTACGTCCTTGATCCGAGCCGAAAGGATACCGATGGCGACGGCATTAACGACGCCACTGAGATCATTGGCTTCAAGATCACGCCCATCACCGGCGCAGCGCCATTCTTTGTGTCCACCAACCCGAACACTCCCTTCACCGACAGCGACACGTTCTCGGATGGTTTCGAGCGCATACTTGGCCTCGACCCCACAAGTGGCGCAGATACCGACGACGACGGCGACGGACTACCCGATCCTGTCGAGGAGTTAGGCTGGGCGGTCTATGCCTTCGGGGTCAGCACCACGCCTTACGAGCAAGGGGCGTATGCACCTGGGTTCGGAGCGCATGTCGCGCCCGTGTCCACCCACATTGATGGCGACGTGCTGAAGTTCGATGCAGCGAGCGCCCCCAATATCCAACGATTCGCACTGGTACGTGCAACCGGCGGCGGCCTGACGGCGGGCACCCCCTACTTCCTGGGCAAGCTCACGGATCAGCCCGATCCAAGCAAAGTGCAATTTGCGATCTACATTTCGGCGACTGACGCCGCCGGGGGAACCATCCGGGGCGCTCTCGACCTCACGAGTGCGGTTACCGACATCCAACTTGCTGTGGATGTGCCCAAGCAGTCGCGTACCGACGCGGTCGACAGCGACGGTGATGGACTGACCGACTACGAGGAATTCTTCGCCGGTACCGACCCCACTTCGGTCGACAGCGACCGCGACGGGATTGAAGATCGCGTCGAGTACTTCGGCTATTCACTCGGCCATAAAGTAGGCGGGAACGATCTGGGCATCATTAAGACGAATCCGCTCGACGCCGATACAGACAACGATAAACGCTCGGATGGCGCCGAGGCGGAGTTGGTCGACATCGAACTCACTCGCTGGGTCGTGCGGACGGAAGGCAAGACCCCTTATCGTGTCTATAGTGACCCGCTATTTGCCGACTCTGACTTCGATGGTGTGGTCGATGGCGATGAGTTTAGCGGCGTCTACCGCACCGACCCCAACAATGGCAACACCGACGGCGACCAGTTGGACGACGGACAAGAACTCACCGGTGGCACCAATCCCCTCAAGCTCGAGGTCGATCTTTTCCGCGTCACCGTCTTGTTCAATTCCGTTCAGGTTACGCACGATGGTGACTGGGATCCGGGCGACACGGGTGGCGACTTCGCCTTCGACTTCGGCGTACGACTTCCAGGCACGGGAATCGCCGGTCTCAGTCAGAATTTCACTTCCGTCGTTCATGATTCGATCTTGCTCGGTGATGAACCCTTCACCTTTGAGCTGGCGCTGAATGATCAACAAGTGGAACCACTATTGCCATCACCCAACCCAGGCGAAACCCCTCAATTGCTGCAAAACAACCCGTTCTCTCGCGGAATTGCCTTCGACGGCAACGTCTCTGCCGACAAACAAACGCTCAATCTGGCGCGGTACTTATCCACCGCACAGCGGTCCATCACTTTCTGGATGAGCGCCGATCAGGTGTTCAGCGTCGAAGGGATTCTGGCCGAATTGGATGCGGGTGGCCGAAACGACAATAACATTGGGCCCTTAGTGGCACTTGGGTTGGACTCGCCGAGTACCTACGAGGTGTTCTATAACTACATGGGCGGCATTGATGGACTGCGGGCTCGCGAGATAGGCGGCGTTACGACAGATACGACAGATACGACACTCCGTCGTCCCGTCTTCCGAGGTAGCGAACTGCAAACATTAGAATCGGCGTTTGTCGACTATGAGATTGTTTCCACGCGAGCCGATCAACTGGGTACGATAAGTAACAACGGCGATACCATGGCAGGCACTCTGTCCTTCACGATCTTCGTTGGTTAAACCTCGTACGTTCAATTTATTCGTACCACGCACCGGCACCGCGTTTTGAAACGCGAGTCGCCGGTGCGCACGACCAAATCTCGACCGACCGGTGCTGCGAGCGGCCCGGTTTTGGATTTTCGAGCGAGTGGGGTCAAGAAATTGGAACGAACGTTTTGGCGCATGAAATCCGCAGTTGCGCGGGTCGATTGAGGGAGATTCTCGGTCGAAATTGAGTGTCGTGAGGTCAAAAAATTCGAACGAACACTTTGGCCGATGAATTCCGAGGTAGCGTCGTCAACTGAGGCCCGATTTTGGATCGAGATTGGATCCAACGTAGACGACAACGCGGTCCATGATCAAGTACTTCTTGTCTTTGAGAAAGCCATCCTCGTAATTGGTCAGTTCACGGGCAATCATTTTCATCCACGCTTCGTTCGGATTGGTGGTGCAGCCTGCGAAGTTGACGCGGCGCGTTCTCAGCTCCATGACAAAGAGCAGATAGAAAGTGCTAAGTCCGCCCTGGTCCAGACTTCCACGGTGGTGAAGTCGATCGAAGCCATCACGTCCCAGTGCGCCTTCGAAAACGTCTCCCATGATCCTGTGTACTTGCGTTCTGGTGCTGGCTCAATGCCGTGGGCCTTAAGGATGTTGCCAATGGTGGAGTCGCAGATGTAGTAGCCGACGTTCGACAACGCACTGCTGATACGATCGTAGCCCCAGGTCGGATTCTCTTTCGCAAGCTTCACGGTCAAATCAACGACCACTTGGCGCACCCTTGGCCGGCCATATCTCTTCTCTTTGCGATCGGAGTAGTCCCACTTATTGGCAACCAATTGTCGATGCCATCGCAGGATCGTATCCGGCGTGAACAGAGTCCCAAACTGCTCGAGTGTTTTGCGTCCAAGAATTTTGCCTTTGACAGCTAATCGACGTCGCTGATCATCGGTCAGCAGGATTCGCTTCTTGCCAAAATTCTCTTTGAGAACTGTATTTTCGGTGCGAAGGTATTCAATGACTTCTTGTTGTTGTCGATTGATCCAACTGGCGAGAATGATCAGCATCAACTGCCACGGTTGCAGAACGAACTTCATCGGCGTCTCGGTAGTCTGGCAACCCCGAGACGATCATTGGTGCGAGACGAAATGTAAACCAGCATTGACAAGCTTCTGAGCGATCAGAGTTTGTAGCCGTTCCGGTGAGGATGGTTGCGGGAAGATTACCGACGAAACTGCAGACGCCAGTTCGGCCGAGATCCGTCGATGTCTATTGCTTGAAAGACCAGTTTTCGCGGTCTCTAATGGTCGGCTGAGCTTTTTGACCGGACGAAGCTATAAATTGGAATATCGTGCTCAATTTTCTCAAGCAGACTTGACGACGGTAACATAGGTGTTACCATGTAGTGATGGCCAAAGTAACGCAATACGAGACCGAAGGCGGCAGAGTGCCTTTCGCAGAGTGGTTTGATTCACTCGGGGCAAAGGCTGCGGCGAAGGTGACTTCGGCTGCCACGAGGATGGAATTAGGCAACTTCGGCGATCACAAATCGGTAGGGGGCGGCGTCTGGTAACGTCGCATAAATTTCGAAAAGGGCTACCGTTTTTACTATGCGAAAGATGGTGAGGACTTCGTTCTGCTTTTTTGTGGAGGAACGAAATCCCAGCAGCAGTCGGATATCGACCAGGCCAAGCAATACTGGAAGGATTACAAGCATCGGAAGGCGAAGATTAAGAAGGCAGCCGTGTCGGTCAAGTCGAAGCCGCAGTTAAAGAAGAAACCGAGGAGGAACAGATAATGGCATTAACTCGAGATTTTAAAGAGACCGTCAAAGATCGTGCCGATCGAGATCCTGAGTTTCGCGATGAGCTTTTGACTGAGGCATTGGAAGCAATCGTATGCGGGGATGTTGATGTAGCGAAGGTAATGCTCCGTGACTACATCAATGCTACTGTCGGCTTTGAGCGTGTCGGCAAGGCGGTCGACAAGGACCCGAAGAGTCTCATGCGAATGCTAAGTAGCTGCGGGAATCCAAACGTCAAGAATCTGTTCAGTGTTACTCGGTTCTTGCAAAAGGACGCGGGAGTGCAGTTCAGTGTCGTGTCTACGAAACCAAAAAAAACAAAGAAACCTAAACTCGTAGGTTGAATAAAGTGCTGAAACGCATTGCGACCCGTGAGGATTGGCCCTGCTGTTTGTCGAAACAATCTGGACTTTTTGTTCGAGTTCTCGGCGCGGAGGGCGGATCTCGGGAAAACTGCGGGCAGCCGTGCTCAACTTGACCGTCAGTCGGCATGTAGGTAGATCTTGCTTCCGTCAAGCAATCGAATCAAAGTCGCATCAATGTGCCAAAGCTCGTTCGGCGATGCGGCTCGGATTCCAATCTTCGGCTTTGGCGGATGCACTCGTTTCCGAGGACGACGCCAATTGTACTGGCGCATGAGCCGGTACCAAGTGCTGGTTGATGCATAGACCTTGCCCAATCGTTGGGCCAATCGAGACAGTGTACTTGTTGGAACGTCTCGGTAGTCGTCCGACGTTGCCATCTCTCGGATGGTTGCGATTTCCGTTGACGCTTGTTTGTGTCGGGTGGCTTTTGGGACACGATGAATAATCGGTCAGCTCGCAAGGCATCCGATTTCGCCATGCATGATAACGGGATGACGAAAGCCCGATGGTTTGGAGAATTCGTGTCAGTGGAATCGCTTTGCTGGATCGATCAATTGCACGCAGAAGCCGCGACTTGTTCATTCCATCAGGCAGTCTTTG
>NZ_SJPV01000033.1:0-9108 GCF_007860135.1 Novipirellula artificiosorum | reverse complement strand
TGGCGCAGTCGATGGTCATAAGACCGTTGTTGTCGTTTTGCAAGTACGTGATTCCAGGCGATAATAAGCCTATCATCGATCCGATCGAGCAGTGGTTGTATTTTTTCCGTGAGGCGGCAAACCAAACCGCCGAGCAACTGGCCCGCCGGTTGCCAGGTGCAGTGTTCACCGAAGCTGTAGGAGTGTTAGAAATGATCGCCAAGAACCCAGAAGAACGCCAACACTACGAAGACCGACTCAAGGCTGAGCGCGACGAATGGGCGCGAACCGAGCAGGCGAAGCTTGACGGAAAGCTCGACGGAAAGCTCGAGGAGCGACTTCGCGTGGTCAAAATGTTACGGGACATCGTCGGCGAAACCGATCCGTCGGACTCGGATCTTGCGGGACTTTCGCTCGATCAGTTGGGGCAACTAGAAACCACCTACCAGCAGCGACTCCGCGACCGAACCTGACGCGAATCGACTCCCTGCTGTTAACCGGAAGTGGATTTGTCTTTCGCGGCGGACAAAATGACCTCTAGTTAACACACCGCTGTTAACTCAACATTGAAAAGTTCGCGACCGTCTGGATCGCAAACAGTCTTGACCGAACCGGACGGACTTGCTGTAATCCCTTGGCAAGTAAGCGTTTACCGAGTTTCTCCAACCGAGACTTGTTCCGGAGAGCGTTGGGTTCGGGGAGCTCGTCGAAAAGTATCGTACTGATCGACACACTAATTAACGCCCGGAAGCGAGAACGCTCGCCCGGGCTTTTTTCGTTTCTGCCCCCGTTTTTTGCGGTGTTTTGCAAGTTCTCGCCGATCTCAAAAACCTCTCGGGTTCGAGAAATCTCACTCGGAGATCGAAACGGAACCGCCCGTTCTCATCCGTTCTACGAAAATTCTCGCCCCAAACTCTCAAACTCTCTGATTAACAGCGACAAATAATTAACAGCCCGTTCCCATTTGAGAGATCGAAAGAGAACTCTCAAAAAACAAACGTCCTCTGCGAGTCAACGACGTCCCGGCGGGGCCGAGTGCCCTCGAGATTGCCATGAATCAACCCCAGCCCAACAATCCGCTGCACGGCGTCACGCTCAAGGCGATCCTGGAATACTTGGTCGCGGAGTATGGATGGGAGCGATTGGGGCAGCGGATCAACATCGATTGCTTCAACTACGAGCCCAGCATCAACAGCAGCCTGAAATTTCTTCGCAGGACCGACTGGGCGCGGGCGAAGGTCGAGCGGCTGTACCTCGACTCGATCAGCTTCGACGAGCGAAAGGCCAAGAAGGCCGCCGCCGAAGAAGCCAGCGACATGGGCAGCGTTTGGGATCGAGCACGTCGCAGCGACTGACCGACACCGGCGGCTTCACAGTCCCGAGAGTTGGTGGTTGTAATCGAACTGCAAATCGGGATGCACCTTGTCGATCGCCTTGTCGATTTTCTTGAGTTGCGTCGCGTACATGTTCCCACTGACGCGGCAGCCGCCAAAGCTGATTCGCTTGTCTTTGATCCGTCGACAAAAGTGAATCCGCACTCGAAGTTCGGTCTCTTTGTCGCCGGAAAACCGCAGCGACTTGTCCATCCAGCGGACGACTCTGCGAAGCGTCTTTTTGTGAATCTTGCCGGGTGTGCTCAGCTGCTCGTCGATCTCGTCGCAGAGTTCCTCGGCATATCCGATCTCGTCGTCGGCCTTCATCAGCAAGTACGTCAACAACTCCTTGCTCTCGACTTTGAACTTGGCCATTCGAACACAGACGTCCAGAAAATCGTCGTGATCTAATTTGACGAGTTCCTTCTTCAACTGGCTTATCGTAGCAGCTTTCATGTGTCTCTCAGCCGATTGGCAGGAGTCGGTTATCCATTTGGTTCTTAAGTCGGATCGGCGAGTATTTTTCCTGTTCGGTCGTCCACCCTGTGTAGGCGAGTGGCATCGCCCAGCGCACCATCGCCGGATTTCAGGGAGACCAACCAATAGGGGTCGTCGGGCACATTCGCTGACACCATCGCTTGAAGGATTGCCAGATCATGCACACCGTTCTCGCTGCACAATTTCGCGTAGAATTCCTTTTCCCGGCGAATCCTCGCCGTGTCAAAGAACACGGCGGAACACTTTGTGCCTGGCAGAATGTCACCAAAGTGTTCAATGACAATCATGATTGCCTCCTTTTGATCGATCTCTCGTTTTGTCAACTTTTGCTCCCAACCCTGGACGCTAGCATCACTGAGAATCGTGGCCTGTCACGTAAGTATTGCAGATTGGCAGTTTACTCGGACGCAGGCAATGGAGCATTGCAACAGCTTTGCGGCATATCGTTGGGTGACCGAGTGAAGCAGTTCCTGGGTCATCGATCGTGGGAACCTGGGCGATCCTATTCTAAAGTCGACTGATGGACCCGCTCGCCCGCAAGTTGGACAGAGTGGCCCTTTGATGCGATCAAGAGTGTGTTCCTACTCTCTCTCGTTGTGACTCATTGCGGCGCTGACTGTTGGCGACCGGCGCGAGGATAGGAAATCGAAAAACCTGCGGCGTTGTAGCGAGTCAGATGCATTGGCCCTTCGCCAATCGGTTCGGCTGTGTTCCGCACGACATAGGTGCCGACGTAACAGTCACGAAGCGATTGTTGTTCGGTGTCCGCACCCAGCCAAATCAAGTCGATTACGAGGTTAAACGGGCCAAACATCCACATCAGCATTCGAAACGTCATCGTAAACAACGACGGGCGTTCGCCTCGAGTCGTCACGATTTTCAGGCTCAATAAACGATAAGCGATCGTACGCACTCGCGAGCGTTTCAGCGGAACCAAATAGATCCACACTGCAACGATCCAGACCAGGTAGAAAATACCACTCGGATCATAGGGCGCGTTGTTGGCTATGGAAAACGAAGCGATCACCATCCACAATAGGATTCCGATCACTACCAAAACGAGTGAATCGATCATGAAGACTGCCAATCGTCGCAAGAACCCGGGGTAATCATTGATGTCGTAGTAAACACCGTTGCCGAGCGAATGGTCAGTTGTCATTGAAGTTGGCTGCTCCTGGTTGGCAGAGGATTCAATCGCATACTTGTGCCTTAAGACGACTATTGTGACGCTGATTTCGAACTCCCACAAGCAAGCATCCCATCGCGATCGCGAAGCTAAACAATCCTGCCGCCACTGATACTTGAATCACGCTTTCAAATTCGAGTGGTCGACCGTTGATTTCAAGACTGCTCAGCGTAGTGTTGGTTGGGATGATTTGCCAATCTTGGTTCAGTAGGAACACTGCGGGGACAGAAACGATTGCGGTCGTGATCAGCAAAATCGCGCCGACTACAAAAAAGCAAAGTGTGCTGCGCGGGGCAGGAGTATTGAAAGGTAAGCTTTCCGTCGGACGATAAGGATTCGGCATCAGCAGCGAACAAGTGATTTAGTTGTGCGATGGAAGCCTTCATTGCGGCTGGTACGAATGAGTATACTGAGTAGCGAACGATTCGTCCCATGCGAGAACCAATCCACGATGTCAAAAATCATAAAACGCGACGGCAGTGATCATTCATTGGTGGTTTCGGAATTGAGAAGGACTGATGTAGGCGATGCACGGTAATTCAACGCCACTGATTCTGTTTTCAGGACTTGCAGCGGATCGCGAAGTCTTTGCTCCACAGTCGCTCGCGTTCGAGAACCTGATCGTACCGAGTTGGCCGGTTCCTGAATCAGATGATACGCTTGACAGTTACAGCGAACGATTGGCCGGCGAGTTAGGGCAGTTCGGACCAGCGGTGATTGGTGGCGCGTCGTTCGGTGGGATCGTGGCGTTGCATGTTGCCAAGCACCTTGATCCGTTGGCGGTTATTCTGATTGGCAGTGTTCGCTCATCAGACGAATTGCCCCGATCAGCAAAGTGGTCTCGTCGCTTGCAACCACTCGTTTCCCTGCTACCTGTCCGGCTGATGCAGATCGCCTGTGTGCCGATTGGATCGAAGATGGTTGGCCGTTGGTTTCCACACCTCGGCGGACTGGCCCGCCAATTCCGTCACAGCGATTCGAAAGTATTTAAGTGGTCGCTATCGCGAATCCTCGATTGGGATTCCACGCCGCGAGTTGACTGCCCCATCTATCACATTCACGGTGACCGCGACATGGTGCTACCAATTCGTCACATATCGCCAACGCAAATCGTTGCTGGTGGTGGTCACGTCATTTCACTGACTCACGCGAATGAAGTAAATGCGTTCATCGGTTCGGTATTGAAGCGGTATTAGAATTGAGCTAGTTACGGTCGCGGCATTCAAGACACTCCGCTGGTAGAATAAACTCTGCCGGACTTCCGCATTTTCTTGTACACCGAAGTTGTTTGGCTCACCGATGCGGTTTGATCATTCGGCTGGATAAACGTGTTCGGTTTGGCACTTCCAACAGACGCCAGACCTCGGTTCATTCAGTTCGCCGCAGTGAGTACGCTCCCATTGTTCTGCCGATTTGCTACTCGATTCATGCCTCGCCTCATGTGCAAGCACAGTTTTGCGGGCTTCTTCATAGCGGTCTGGCGGAACGAGAATCCTCGGTGCAACCGCGCCAATGTCAAGGTGGCCGAGCACACTGCGGATATGGTCACCGACAACTCGTGCCTCGATGCCTTCATTCTGAAGGAGGCCGCACAAAAGGTGGGCTTCGTCGTTGACGTCCGCCGTGACGATGAACTGCTCCACGCCGCCGCCGCGTGCGACGAGTTCGGTGCGTGGAGAACGGCCCTTACCTACGCCGGCGTCAGCGTACACCACGTTGGCCCTCGTCGTGACCTCACGCAAACCCGCGTAGAGCATTTGGCGATTAATGCGGTTCTGCAAAGGAAGACAGTGCTCGCATGTTTCCGTGTGAACATGGACCGTTCACTACTGAACGATCCAGCGAACTGCGGTTGCCCAAGCCAAGTCTCGCACGGAAGAGCATCAAATCTTGATTAGGTTAAGCATGCCGGTGGATTCAAAGAAGAGGATCGAACTTTCAGCCACGTGATTTCAACCGTGATTTCAACCGTGATTACGTTGTAACAATGTCCATATGATCATGTTCGGCAACCGTTTTCCTATTGCAGATCTAAAGACTGTTCAATATGCTAAACCTCATGAACCGATTTGTTTCATTCCTCCTGATTCCCATGTTCTTGCTGGGGCAAGCTTTGCCTCATTCGCATGCAGGGAGTGCTGTGGTCGAACCGGACGATCATTCTTTGCGACCTCACTTCCACCTTGCGCACTCACATCATGATGACGCCCTCGAGCATGGCCATCAGCACGATGCTGAGGTGGTTTCGTTGGCAGGATTAGGTGAAAATCTCCACTCATCTAACCATGATCATGATGCTATTTACGTGGCAGCGTCGACTTTTTCGACTAACCGAGCGGTTGTGGCAACGCAATCTGATTGGTTGACGATGTTGGATTTGCCGCTGCCTTTTACCATGGTCGTTGGTGATCTGCGTACTTGTTCGCGGATAAGCGATCCGCCCGATCGGTGCTCGCCGATACCGATCTATCTTCTCGTCGCTTCTTTACGCTTATAGCGGCCACGGTTGGAATTCATTCCGGCTTTCTTGCGTGTTTAACGGTGCTCGATGCCCCATTGTTGGATCTCGTGAATGATCCTGCGCGCACGGAATTCGAGCGATTCCTTCAGTTAAGAGATCGTTTTCTGCTGCCTTTATGCTATGGCGGCAAATCCACGGCTGCTGGAAGCACCGCTACACATTCGTCCAACATCATCAAAACAAGCAAAATATGAAGTCTCGATTGAAAAGCCTCATTGGCCCGGTTGTCGTTGTCCTTGCTATTGCCGCAATGTGGCTATTCCGCGATCGATTGTTCAGTCTATCCAATGAGCCCACGGCAACAGCGTCTACCAAAACAACGGACAGTGCTCCAGAAAAGCAGACCATCTTGGAAATCAGCGCTCAGGCACGGAAAAACCTTGGATTGGTAGCCAAAGCGGTACGCCCGCAATCGTATTGGCGAACCATTTTGATTCCAGGTGAGATCGCTGATCGTCCAGGCCTTTCGGATCGTGGAGTGACTTCACCAGCGGTTGGCATCGTGACGCAGATCCATGCATTCCCCGGTGATACGATGCGACCTGGCGAACCACTGTTCACACTTCGGCTGTTTAGCGAATACCTTCAAAACACTCAGTCCGAACTGTTTCAAGCAACCCGAGAAATCGAACTCGTTCAACAGCAAATCGCCCGCCTTGCGGACGCAACTCGGAGTGGTGCAGTGGCCGAGAGTCGACTGATTGAGCTTCGTAATCAACTGGCCCGGCAAACGACGTTGATTCAATCGCATCAGCAGGACTTATTGACTCGTGGGCTTAGTCCTCAGCAAGTCCAACAAGTCGCTGGCGGAAACTTCGTTTCGACAATCGAAGTGACTGCTCCACCGGCGTTGCCGCAGCAAGCTTGGCTGGAAAGCCCGCAACAGAATCCCTTCCAGCAAGCGAGCTTTACGGATTCCGCTGGCACTGGCTCGAAAGTAGCTATTGCATATGAGGTTCAAGAGTTGAGCGTTGAGCTTGGGCAACAAGTTCAAGCGGGACAATTGCTGGGAAAACTATCCAACCATGGAGCACTTTACATTGTTGGTCATGCATTCAAACGCGAGGCACCGTACTTGGAAAAGGTTGCACAGGAGCAACGATCGATTGACGTTGAATTTGCTGAGGATGTGAACGAGCACTGGCCAGATCTTGAGCAACCGCTTCATCTACGGCACATGGCGAACTCAATCGACTCAGCGAGTCGTACGTTCGACTTTTTCATCCCGTTGATCAATCAAAGTCGTTCGTACGAGCAAAACGGTGAGACCTTTCTTGTCTGGCGTTTTCGGCCAGGCCAGAGGACGAGGCTACACGTTCCGGTTGAGCTGTATGAGGACGTGTTGGTGCTGCCTGCCGAGGCGGTTGTTCACGAAGGGCCAGAGTCCTATGTGTTTCGCCAGAATGGAGACTTGTTCAAACGATTGCCGGTCCATGTATTGTACGAAGATCGTCAATCAGTCGTGATTCACAACGATGGCAGCGTACCGGTGGCTAGCTATTTAGCCCAGAGTGGAGCCGCATCGTTGAACCGAGTGTTGAAAGCTCAATCCGCTAGCGGCCAACAGCCAGGCGTTCATGTCCACGCCGACGGAACCAGCCACGCGGCACACTAGGCGTAGAACGGAGCTTGTTCCGTTATTCAACGCGACCATTCTTGATCCCAATGCAAAGGAGTCGGAATAAGTTTCGACTAACAAATGCTCAATTCCATAATTAGACTATCGCTCCGCTACCGCTCGTTGGTTGTTGTGGTCAGCCTACTTTTGCTGGTCTACGGCAGCTATCTGGCGACGGAACTTCCTATTGATGTTTTTCCTGACCTCGATCGACCGCGTGTTGTCCTGATTACCGAGTGTCCGGGACTGGCGACTGAGGAAGTGGAAACACTTGTCACACAGCCGATTGAAATTGCGTTGCTTGGCGCAAACGGCGTGCAAGCGGTTCGCAGTCAGACCACAGCCGGCTTGAATGTCATCTACATCGAGTTCGATTGGAAAACGGAGATTCGCGCCGCGAGACAAACCGTTCAGGAGCGATTGGCGGCACTCGAAGGAATCCTGCCAGCGGAGATCCGGCCCCAGATGACACCGCCCGCTTCGATCATGGGACAGATCGTTGTCGCGGGGATTTATCGTCAAAGGGGTCCGACAGGCGGCCAATTGGCTCCGATTGACAAGACTCAAATGATGGCCGAGCTGGTTTTCGACAGAAGTAAAAATGGACGAGTGCTGGCGTGGAAAGCTGTCGACCGACATGCCCCTGAGACCTGGCAAAGCGTGGTTGTCGACGATGTTCATTGGAGTGACGGCGATCCACCCGCTTCAGCCAACTCCATTGTGGATTCGGCACACGCGACGCTGATCATCGCTGGCGCCGACTACTCCACGACGTTCTTTTCCTCCGATCGCCAACACCGTGAACTGAGAACGGTCACCGATTGGGTCATTCGGCCTCGACTACTGAAGACAACCGGCATTGCAGAAGTCTTTATGCAAGGTGGCGATCGGAAACAATATCAAATACTGATCAACCCCACCGCACTTCTGGAGTACAACGTCACTCTGCAAGACGTCGAGCGAGCACTCCGTGAAAGTAACATCAATACCAGCGGTGGTTTTGCCGTCACAGGTGAAACCGAGCGCCCAATTCGCATTCTCGGGCGGCTCGGACCGGACGCTCGCGTGGTCCTTGACGATTTAAGAAAGATACCCGTTCGCAACCATCCTCGCCGTCCGGTCTTATTGGAGCAAGTGGCTCGTGTCACCGAAGGCTCACAGTTCAAACGCGGCGACGGCAGCGTCAATGGTCGCATGGGGATCGTCTTCACGGTCGTCAAACAACCGCATGTGGATACACGAGATTTGACCGATCGAGTCGTTGAAGCGTTTACGGAAGTCGAATCGTCACTTCCCGCAGATGTTGTCGTCAACGCGGAACTATTCCAGCTTAGAAATTTCATTGATCGAGGGATCTTCAATGTTGCCGAGGCGATCGCAATCGGAGCAGTATTGGTGGTCATCGTTCTGTTTCTGTTTTTACTGAATTTCCGCACGACGTTTATCACCTTGACTGCGATTCCGCTCTCGTTGGTGCTGACCACAATCGTTTTTCGGTTGATCGGCTGGATGACCGGCAGCGAGCTTTCGATCAACGTGATGACGCTTGGAGGCATCGCGGTCGCGATGGGTGAATTGGTGGATGATGCGATCGTGGACGTCGAGAACATTTTCCGACGACTACAAGAGAACAACAAATTGCCGATGAATGATTTGCGATCGAAGATTAGGGAAGAAGACAATCCAAGTTCGAACATGAAGACTCGAAAATCCTCGCTCGCCGTCGTTTACGACGCGAGCCTTGAGATTCGCAGTTCAATTCTGTTCGGAACGGGCGTTGTCATCTTGGCGTTCTTACCTTTGTTCGCGTTGTCGGGAGTCGAAGGTCGGTTGTTTTCACCACTCGGTCTGGCTTACATCGTTTCCATTCTGGCGTCTTTCCTGGTTTCGATGACAGTGACCCCCGTACTCTCCTACTACTTGCTACCTCAAT
>NZ_SJPV01000032.1 GCF_007860135.1 Novipirellula artificiosorum | reverse complement strand
TTCGGCCCGCACCGCGATCAGGGGCCGAAGCGAAGGCGAGGCGGAAAGGGGAGCCCCCATTCTGCTGAGCCCGAGCCAAGGTCAAGAACTCAACGACTTGCACCCACTAATTCCGTGGGAGAGCCGAAGAAATGCAGTTTCGGTTGTTGGGTGTGTTGTTCATTCTCAGTCTCTAGTTTTTCTCAATCAGTCATCAATTCGGTTACTCGTTGATTCAAAAGCGAATGCATCAATTCGGGCAGTGCTACAACCTCTGCACTCGGACACTTTGAACTCAAGTGTGTGCTCGCCTTCAGGAAGCCGTTTCGTCTGATAGACTTTTCCCATCGCACTGCCCCATCGCAACACGATGTTCTCGACAAACTGGCCATCAAGATAAACGTCAAAGGAACCGCCATCTCGACGATCAAGATCACCGTATGCCCGAGCCATCGTCCCGGTGTAAGTAAATTTCACCGTGTCGCCAATCGTGTCACTCGATCTCTCGTGGTTCATGTAATACAACGGGTCTGCTTTTGACTGTTTCCAATCACCGATGAACTCGACTGAGTCGTCCGTGTCATCAACCATTCGCCAGAAACCTTCGCAAGTTTTCTGGCCGTGTAGGTGAATATCGTACTCGCAATTCTCCGCGACAGGTTGTTCGAGTTGCACCGATAGGGTCGTGCTTTCACCAGCCTTTAGTTCCGGAATCCTGACCTTGGCCAATCGTCTCCAACCAGTATGACTGTGTTCCATGACCGTTGCTTCGCACGGTTTCGAATCTGATAATCCGGCGTTTTCAATGATTGCCTCAAGCTTACTCGCGCCGTTGTCGCTTTTGACCGTTGCAGGCAGAGCGATCAAACAAGCCTCGGTCGAACTCCGACCGGGAAGCACTGCATAGCCAACCACCAACTCTCCGTTTTTGGTTTGCCCTGTCAGCTTGAGGTCAAAATCAAAACGATTCAGACCATTCTTGCCCTCGAAATCCACGATCAAGTCATCACCATCGGATGCCGAGCCAACTGCCTTGCAGCCTTTTCCATAATTGACCAACAAATCCGATCCAAAACGCAGGGAACCGAGGTCAACTTCTTTGATTGGCCTAAACCCCTCTTCGGCTTCGATTCGTACCGCGATCTCTATTGTGTCCGCGGTGATGGGCTCATCACCAACAATCGAAATCAGTTTCTCCACAACAAGAGGCTGAATCATGTTCTTCGAACTATGAATATCATTGCCTTTGTCTTCGCTCTTGACTGTGTCGATCAATGCAAGCGACAAATGGGTCGCTCGACCGAACTCGTCTTGCATCACTTTTGGGCGTTCAAACTTATGCCACTCGTTTTTTGTGCCGTCAGTGTAGAAAGTGGAAGAAACGTCGTAGGGCAGGCCTTCTTCGTTCTTCCAATGAACTCCGTTTAGCGATCGCATATAGCCGCTCTTTCGATCCATCGCGTGATTGTAGATGCAATGGTACTGGTGCCTGCTTCGCCAAACGACCGGGTCTTCTGCGTATCCGCTGTGACGAGAGTAAGTGTCGATCGAAACCAGATTGTAGGGCCCAAGGATGCCGTTGTTGGAAAAAGAAATGTCACCGTTCTTCTGCATCAGTAGGATACTTCCATCTGGTCGAAACTCGGTGGTTAAATTGGACCCCAATCGATCCGAAGGACGTAGGCCTCTAGGGATCATTTTCATTTGGCCAATACGTTCCCATGGGCCCGGCATCAAAGCAGAAGAATAAACATCCGCGTTCATCAGGTGCAATGCGAACGTTCCATCAGGCATGGTCATCACTTCTGGGTTGTGTCCCTTTTTCACGATTGTTTGGGTTATCACGTACGGCCCCAAAGGGTTGTCGGACACACAATGAGCAACCTCGGACTCAAACCAACCCATGTGCCCGGTTTCTTCCCGCCAACGGCAGACAGCGATGTGGTATTTACCATCTTTACCTTTGACTGGGTTGCCACCCCAGTAGCACCACTTATTGTCTTCGATGCCATTGTCTTTGTCGCGTGGCAACACCAAATCGCAACCCCAAAGGCCCTCCGATTCCAAACCATCAATGATCGGTGCCGGAAGGATCATGTCTTTAAACTGTCCACCGCGGACGAACTGTTTCGCGACCGGAGCGTGAGACGTTTCAAGAGGCTCACCCGCGATAGCAGGAACAACTGCTGCTAGGAGAAAGAGCCAAACCAGGTTTCTCATGTTTTCAATCCGATGTTTTTGTGAGTTGTGTTTGCGAGGACGAGTTTACCGAGTTCCACTGGTGATACATGCCGTCCCGTAGTGAGTAGGCCGGCAAAAAAAGCATTAGCGACGCGGTTCCGCCAACGGTAGCTGATTAGCATTTAGCTTTCTTGTGCCGGAACGGTGCACGGCTTGTTCCGGCCTACTTGCTTACTGATTGTCATCTTGCCCAGCGGATAAGAAGTGATGCTGCACAGGTTCTTTCGTGACACGAATTTCAGTGAAATGGGTTTCAACTCGATGTGGGCATCCACCCCAGTGGTAATTTCCAAAGGTAGGCAAGATTCGTCGGGCGGACTTGTGTTCGTAAAGCGTATTGTCTCGAAGATCGAGAATGGTTGTCATTTCCTCTGTCTGAAGCCCTTTTCGATGTTCAGCCATCTTGGCGAGTATTCTTCCGTTTTGAACAGCGGGCCTGTATTGAAAGTACATTCGATACCACTTGTTCTGCTCGACTTCAAATCGATCCGACACAACGTATTTGTTCACGCCAAAGTTGTCGGTAAGCACCGAGACGTAACCAAACTTATTTGCTTTGCCCTCAGGACTGTCGGGAGCATGGCTGTACAAGTGTGTAACCACACCGCCTGGCCAGAATTGAAAAAACAGATTGCGTCGGAATTTGCCGTTGTCGTTATCAAACTGAGAACCTGGCGTGGGTACAGGAGCCGATGTGACAAACCTGACCAAAAAAGTAACGTAGATGTTGTCTCCAGCCTGAATCAACTCCTTCTCTTTGTTTCCATTCAGGTTGCCGTAGTCATAGATATCGAAATGCAGCTTCTTGCTATAGGTTCCATTGTCTAAACCCTCTCGTGTCGGCATTGATTTGAAGATAAAGCTACCGACGTTAACGCCTGCGATTTGCGTTTCCTTTGAGATACTGAACTGGTTGTATTCATCCAGCCCTCGTTGTGAAACCTGAAACTTAGTCTCGCCCAACTGAACGATATTCTTGGGGCCGACTCTGCCCAAATAATCGCATTCCAATGGGCTGAGATAACGAGCCGGAGCGGTGGTTTGTGCAGCCGAACTGGCCGTCAATACAAAAGCGCAGACGAGGCAACCAATTTGTGAATTCAATGAAGTGTTCCTGAGTTAGAGTGGGCTCCCGTACACAACTCAATTGTAGCAATGTCTCTGTTTCGTGAAATTCCGTAAGTCTCTTATCCGCTTTGCTTTGCGGAAAAAACGTTGCGTTCGGTCGGACAGAACTCAGACAGCGCTCCGGCGCCTCTGGGTTAACAGCTTGTGTTAACCCGACACGAGTTATTTCGGGACGTTTCCAGGCGGTTAACACAAAGAGAGAACATCGGGGTTTGCGGCGTGGAAAGGTGGGCCGGTTGTCACGCTGGGTCGGTGCCGATCGTGGGCATTTGCCGGTGGATCAGGCCAGCTTGGATTGCGGATCTAGAATCGTGCCGTAGGCTCGTCGCTTGAGCGGGGTACAAAAACTCTGCCACTCCGATTTCACCGAAGAATGCAAGCGATTCTGTTTCCAAATGGTCAGACTTTTACACCCGCTTTTGACACTGCTGGCGTCGCATTCGCGGCAAGAACTTGCCAGAGAAATGCGGTTCTTGAAAGCTGAAAACAAAATCCTTCGCAGCAAGTTACCCAGTCGCATCAAGCTGGACAATCGGGAGAGACGCACGCTTGTCAAACATGGAATATCCCTCGGTGGGAACATCAAGTCGCTGATGTCGAACGCGTGATCCAGACGATGAAGCACGAGGTGCTCAATGCGTTTTGCATCGTGACCAACGCACACCTTAATCACTTATTGAAAGAGACGGCCATCTGGTACAACACCGAACGTGGACACAGTGCTCGGGATCATTTGCCTCCGGTGCGTGACGGCGATCCAGTGGCAGCGGTGAAGTTCCATAAGGAACACGTAGTTTGTACAGATCGTCTGGGTGGGCACTTGAAGTCATATTGTCGGCGGGCTGCTTGAGTCGGCATCGTGAGCTGCTTAGCTCGTCCCGTTCTCACTCGCTCGCACCACCCCGGTCTCAAGACATTGGTGTGATGCCTGCTGCGCGGTGGCGCGGTTTTGCCCCACTTTTTGGCCAGCTCCGCTCTGCCTGAACTCAATCTCGACTGAGAATTGGGACACAATTGATGACGCAACCTCGGAATTCATCGGACAACGTGCTCGTTCGACTCTTTTGAACCCACGGGCTTCTTATCATCAATCTCCATGAACGCTTGCGCTTCCTCAAAATCGATGCCTCGATAGAGTACGAATCGGTCGATCTGCAATAACTCGGAACGCCCCGATAGTTGCAGCTTGTACTCGCCTGGCTCAGTAAACGTGACGTTGAGCCATGAGTGGTAGTGATCCGGCTCCAACACCCCATTCATTCCGAAAACGACTTTACTTCGACCGTAAAACTTGTGGAATCCGGTAACCTGGCCTTTCGCCATTTGCACAGCGTCAGGGAAGTTGATCCATACGTCGTTCGACTTGTCGCCCTCCGCAGCGGCAGGCTGACGCATGGACCACTTCACGGTATACGAACCGGGCGTTTCGATCTTCAGCGGCAATTCGATTGTCTGCTGATCGTCCACCGCATCGTATTTGTTCGGTCCTGAGTACTGGATATAGGCTCCGCCCGACGCGTCGTCGGATTCGACCTTCTCCCATTCCCCTCGGAGCAGAAAGTCCTCGGCTTCGATGATCAACAGCTTGCCCGATTGAATGGCCGCGGCGCGCTCCGCCCGCAGGTCACGAGCAGGGCCTGACGTTTCCGTGTCGTCATCAACGACGTTGCTGTCCGGAATGCCGCTTCCTAAGAAGGCTTTGAATTTTGAAGGACTGCCGTTTTCATCTCCCAAGAGAAGCCAATAGAGCATCCCCGCGTCGGAAATGTCCGCCTTACCGCCGGAATGGGCTTGCATGCGATCGTATAGCCATCGCACGTTGGGGTCGCGATGATCGCGCATCCAATGCCAGGGAGAGAAATCTCTTTCTGAGTTCCAAAGAACGTTCGGATCCCATTGACCGTTCTGGTCTTTGATTCGTCTATACTTCAACAATCCGCCGCTGTAGTCGATCGTTTGTTGGAGCGTGTGATGTGAAGGTCGACGCAAGTGATCATCGTTATAGCCGCTGTGGGACACGATGTAGACATGCGTCAGCGCGGCGCCGTCTCCCTGATCGACTGTTTCTTTAACGACTTGGTAGAAGAACTCGGCAGGGCCCATGTGAATGAAATAGAGCGGATCATCGATCGTCGACTTCACAAGTTCCGCCTTCAGGTGATCCTGGGCGGCATTTAAATCCGTCGTTGCATCAAAGAAAAGATCCGGATCGAATCTCCAACGCTGCACGGCCCCGTCGACACCGATCTTCATTTGGTTCTTATCGTCAGGCCCAGAGGGTGCTGCGATGAAATTATTGTACGAGTAATGGACAAGGTTGTCTTGCATCTTCAGCTTGGCAAGCATCGCCAACGCGGCGGGCGTGGCGCCCCAGTCGTCCGGATCACCCGTCTTCCAATGATGGCCATCGTCGGACGCACTGTTACCGTCGGCGCTGATCGCGATTCGATTTCCATCATATCCCCACGATTGGGCATAAGTCTCGACGGTTGTTGATAAGGTAAATACCACCAGAAACACGACAGCAAACGTTGCCGCCACATGGAAATCAATTCTCTTCATGATTCGAAACCTCTCATGGCAAAATGAACAAACGCGTCCTTCAGGGAGGCGATGATGTCTGCATATCCATGATCATCATAACAGTTGTGGAGTTTCTGCGGATCCCGTGGGGTCAGAAATCTCAGCCGAGCATTCGACACTGCGAGAACCGGTCTTTCAAGCAATAGACATCGGTGGATCCCAGACAAACGGACGACTACAATTTCGTCGGCAATGTGACCGCAACCGGGCACACCGGAGCGGCCGCAAACTCTGATCGCTCAGAAGCTTGTCAATGCTGGTTTACATTTCGTCTCACACCAATGATCGTCTCGGGTTTTCTAAACCATCGAAACGCCAATGAAATATATTATGCAGCTGTGGCAGTTGTTCGTTGTAATCCTTGTCAATTGGATCAACCGTGAGCCCGCCAGATATCCGAGATATCAATGCGGGAATCCAAACGACGGAGCGCCTCGGCGGTTTGCTTCGTTCGTAACAACGCGCTGCGTAGCTCATCAGGCCTTCACTCGTTTCGCACCACTCTGGTCTCAAAACATCGGTGTGATGTCTGCTGCGTGGTGCGTGGGTTTTGGGTCAATTATCCCTTGCCACCGTTCAAATTGGTTTCAATCTCGATCCAAAAACTCGAACTCATGTGCCGACGTAGACTCGAATTTAGTCGGTTATAAGGTTCGTCCGAGATTTTTGACCAAAAGGCTTAGCTCGCGCCAAGCGTATCGCTTGGCCGAGAAGCAGCCCCCTAAATGTTGAGCTTTCTAAACTGGGAGAAGCTCGACCTTACGCCCCACGATGGCTACGTTTTCTTTGACCTGATCGACGTTCTCCATTTGCGCCACGCAACAGCTTAAGTTAGGATTCTGGAGAGCCCACAGGTAGGTTTTAGGAAAAAGTCCAATCTCCTTGTCAGGAATCGTCGCCTCGAGTTTTTGCCGCCTCCAATCATGCTTTTGCTCCATTGCAAACAAGCGAGCGACTTTCATTGCAATCGTGCCTAGCCCGGATTCCTTTGCTTTGAGCATCAGCGGCTCCGTAGAGGCGTGGTTCGCTATGTTGTAGGCAAACATTGCTGCGTCGTAGTATCCGACTTCGATAGCTTTCGCGAGGTTTGCGCCCACGTCATTGTGGAAGGAAACGGCTGCCGCACGGATCAAGCCCTTTTGCTTGAATTCTTCAAAGAGCTCCGGGAGAAGGGCGTCTTCCATGAGATCAGGCATGGTAATGCCGTGAGGGCAGTGAAGCACATCGAGATGGTCCGTTTGCAATCTAGTCAGCCCATCCTCGAGGAGTTTGCGGGCGTGGTCCTTGATCTTCATTCTCCAGCCGCTCTTGTATCCGTACTCTTGGAGCATGAGGTGGTTGAAGTAACCTTTCGGAATCTGCTCTTCCTGCCCGCCAAAATAGTTCATATGGTAGCCGGGCTTGAGGACGCCACGCTCGGCCATCAAGTCATCCACCTTCTTCCGGATGGCCTTAACTTTCGACTCTGGCAGCTCCTTCTGCAATTCACCTATGGCTCCTGCCAGGAATCCGTAGTAGCCGCTGAGTTTGGTAGAGAGGAATACCTTGTCTCGGTTGTTGCTTTCCTTGAGGTAGGTTCCGATGTTTGATTCCACACCTCCTTGGCTGTAGGCAGAAGCGGTATCTATATAATTGATACCATGTCCGATCTGAGCATCCAATATCGGAAAGTGTTTAGGGTCATTGTATGGGAACGTTCCTGAAACGAGCTCTGAAACCATGAAGCCCGTCCTTCCGAGCATTCGGTAGCTCATGCCATCTTGCTTATTCCGCCACTCTGGCTTGGCCGCTTTGGGGGCGGGGCGTGTCGCTTCGGCTTTGCTGAGCGCTGCAGGAGCCACCGCTAGGCCAAGTGTGGTGGCGGTCGCCTTTTGGATGAAGTCGCGTCGGGTGTTGTTTTTACTTTGCATATTGGATTTAGGTTTGGGTGTCGATCTCTGGAGTGCTTTCTTCTTGCTCGTTTTTCATTTCATCAACGATTCTCCCGTCGATTCGCAACTGGGCATACTTGCACTAGAGTAAGCCAGAGGATTGCTGGTTTGTCTGTAGCGTTAAACGCCTGAATCGCATGTTGATTGCATTGACTTCGAATAATTGCATACACTGCAGGATTGCGAGATTTGGCAGTAGTCGCGTGGGGTCAAAAAACTCCGCCGATCATTAGACACTACGAAAACCAGCCTTTCAAGCAATCGACATCGGTGGATATCGGCCGATTTGAAGTCTGCAGATTCGTCGGCAATCCTCCCGCAACCGTTCTCACCGGAACGACTACAAGCTCTGATCGCATTGAAGCCTGCTCCCGCGGGTTTACACTAACGCATGCTCATGATCGTCTCGGGTTTTCTAAACCACCAAGACGCCAATGAAATATATTCTGCATCCGTGGCAGTTGTTCGCTGTAATCCTGGCCAGTTGGATCAATCGACAACAACAAGAGGTCATTGAGTACCTTCGCACCGAGAATGCCGTTTTCAAAGAGAAATTCGGCAAGAAGCGAATCCTGCTGACCGATGATCAGCGGCGTCGCTTGGCAGTCAAAGGCAAAGTCCTCGGACGCAAAACACTTGAGCAGTTTGGAACCTTGTTCACGCCGGAGACGATCCTGCATTGGCATCGACAATTGGTTGCCAATAAGTGGGACTACTCCGATCGCAAAAAGAAGAAACATGGTCGGCCAAGAACGCGACAAGCGATTGTCGATTTGACCATCAAGTTCGCGAAAGAGAACCCGACCTGGGCCTACGATCGTATCAGCGGTGCATTGTCGAACCTCGGCTACAACATCTGCGACTCCACCATTGGCAACATCCTAAAATCCCACGGCATTGAACCGACACCAGACCGCAAACGCACAGGATCATGGGAGACATTCCTCAAGGCGCACTGGGACGTGATGGCCGCGATCGACTTCACGACCGTGGAAGTCTGGACCAAGAGTGGCCTGACTACGTTCTATCTGCTCTCTGTTATGGAACTGAAGACTCGCCGCGTCAACTTCGCGGGCTGCACCACCAATCCGAACGAGGCTTGGATGAAGACAATTGCCAGCGAGTTGACCAACGATGAGGATGGTTTTCTAAAAGACAAGAAGTACTTGATCATGGACCGCGATGCATCATTCAGTAAGTCGTTTCGGAACTTCCTACGCCACGAAGGCGTGAAGCCAGTTCGGTTACCGGCGCGAAGCCCGAACTTGAACGCACATCTCGAGCGATTTTTCGGATCGTTCGACTTTTTTTGACCCCACGGGATGAGGTTTACAATCGCGATCAGTGAATTAAGAGTACCAAAAACGCCACGAAGCCTCTGTGACTGATTCATTCGTGATTCCCTCCAGTCAGCTCGACCGCACTGATTCGCAGACCCGATGGCGTCTCGGAATGGGTAAAGCTCCAAACTCCGTTGACAAACAATCCCTCGGGGGACGGTGCGAGTTTGTCCTTGTAGGCCGCAACGGACGGGTCGAGCCCGAAGTCGGAAAGATCGGCTCTGGCGACGAAATTGCCTGAACTGTCGCGCCGGACAATGCACTTTGCCCGAAACTTGCCTGCGAAATCACCGTTGGCGTAGGCGACTTGAATTCCAAAGTAGATCTCAGTCTCGACGTCGAACTTTCCATGGATCTCAAAGCGTGAGTCCTCGTCCACTTCAATGGGAGCACCTTCATCGCTGCGCACTCCCACCCCTAACAAGTAAAGGACCACATTTGGATTTTGCTCGGGGACAAAAGCCACGGCTTTTAGTGACGCCGGCTCTGTCTCGGTAGCGGCAATCCACTTTCCAAAAGTTTCATCAGGACCTTGGTCGATGCGGCTTTCCCAGTTTCGAACCACGCCGGCGATTTGCCTGCGTTCGAATTCCTGGTCGGCAGCCGCAACGACTCGATGATTTGCCGACACATCGATCTCCTTGCCGTCGCTGGTGCGCGTGACACGCACCGTTCCTTCTCGGACGCTGACTGCGGTGGCCGGCAGTTCGACCTCGACGTCAAAACTCGTTCCCAACACGGTTAGCGTTGCCGAACGAGTTTGAATAACCATCGGGTTTCCGACCGGTTGAGGAGCCACATCGGCAGACATGCGGCCTTCACGCAGACGCAATCGCTTCTGTCCGTCATCGCTAAACGTCAACATGGAAGCGCCGGAGATCGTGACCTCGGAGCCGTCGTTGAACTGTAATTCGAACCAAGATTCCGGTGAGAGTCCCTCGATCGTGCCCCCAGCCAACTCAGTGCCGACGCGAATATCACGCACCAACTCGCCCCGATCACCGGTCCAAATCAGCGAACCGCTCAGGCCGGTAATGTGGGCGACGGAGCCACTGGATGGATCAGTGACGATTGTCTCGGGGGCAGTATCTTGCTTTATCAGTGCGTAGGACAGAACAAGAATCGTCGTCGCGGCGACGGCAAGCAGCGCTCGCATGATTCTAGGCGTTCGCCGCGGCTGCATTTCATCATCACTGGCGAGCAAGGTTGCCATTTCGAATTGCCGATCACCACCGGTGCGAACCACTTCGGTCAACTCGGTATCCCAGGTGGCCTGTCGCACAAAGTCCTCGCGAAGCGAGGCATCGCTGTCGAGCCATCCCGCTAGCTGTTCTTGTTCGCTCTCGTTCAGCTCACCTCGCAAGTGTCGCTCAACCAGATCATCCCACAAGTCATCGTTGGGTTTGCCAGAATCACTCATTGCACTGTATTACTCATTAGGCTGTATTAATGATTAGATTGGCCTCAGTTTCGATTCAACACACTCACGCACTTGCTTCTTGGCTCGGAACAGCGATTTCCGGACGGCTTCGATCGACATACTCAATCGCTCGCCGATCTGAGGGTAACCCAGTTCATCTGCCATTCGCGCTTTCAAGACTCCTTGCGCCCGCTCAGAAAGCATCTCAACGCAGTCCACCAAGGCATCTCTTCGCCGGTCGGCTTCCATTTGCGACCGTGACATTTGAAATTCTTCAAACGCAGCGTCAACGGAATCATCTAGCACGCGTTCGATGAGGCTTCTGTCGCGATGGTAGCGGTCTTTTGCCTTCAAGACCTCGATTCGCACGATCGCCCGACACCACGCCAGCAACGATGTCCCCTCTTGGAAGTTTTCGTGCTTCTTGACCACGACCAGAAACGCTTCCTGGACGGCATCTTCGGCGGCGGCATAGTTACCCAAGAGGGACCGGGCATATGCCAACAGGTCCTCGCGGAGCTCGAAGGCTGCTCGTAGCACATGTTCGCGATGTTCGTCGGAGCCTGTCATGGTTGCTTGGCCTAGCGAGACAAATGAAGCGTCACTCACCAATTTACCATGGATCACGGCACGTTCGTGGACACCTGATTTGCATATTTTGACGTTTTTCTGGCGGTTATGCACCCTGATCAGCAAAGTCGACTGTTGAACTTTGCGGGATATTCGTGCTGGCGCGGCACGGCTCACAATCGCTCAAGGCGGCATGACCGGAGCAACGATAACAACCCGAGGAGAAACCGAAATGACTTACACAGCCAGATAGCCAGCCGCGTAGACACCGGTTGCAACATGCGAGGTTTCTTCATGCGGACTGAAAATCGAAAGCGAAAACGACTTCGGCGATTGGCCTTTATGGCTATCCTGGTGCAGTCGCTGGCCGGTTGCTCGCAAACGCAGCATCGGCTCAACGCGGATCGCGAGGCCTATTGCACGATTGCCGAGCGGAACCATGACCCGCGCTGGTCAGAATCGGATATCAGCATCGACATGGATCCACGCAGCCGGTATTTCGATCCGTACAACCCGGATTGTTCGCCGATGCCTCAGGATGATCCAGCTTCGCATCGGTACATGCATTGTGTGGATGGCAAGCAGGGTTGGAAGCACTGGGGACGCAATGGCGTGCGCGCTCAACTGACAAACCCTCAATGGCGGGTTCAGTTGGGCGAATACGCCGAGCTGACCGAGCAGAACGAAGTCAAGTTGGACGTCGATTCTGCTGTGCGGCTGGCTTATGTGAACTCTCCTCTCAACCAGAATGCGCTGGAAACACTCTATCTGACCTCGTTGGATGTCACCGGCGAGCGATTTCGATTGGACACCCAGTTCTTTGGCGGCACCGGACTTGCGTACCGCCATCAAGGCAATCAAACGCCTGGGGCAATCGGTTTTGATCCGTTCCTCAACCGATACGTCGTTACAGGCCCGTTCAATACTCCAGAGATCAATCGCCTGACAGTGACTAACGATCTGTCGGCAAGCCGCCGGTTTGCGACTGCGGGCGAAGTGCTGGTCGGTTTTGCGAATTCCTTTGCATTTGAATTCACCGGCAACGACGTGAGCCTAGCCAGTTCGCTTGCCAATTTCTCGTTCATCCAACCTTTGTTGCGTGGTGCTGGTCGTGATGTGGCACTTGAGCAGTTGACACTCAGCGAACGCAGGCTGCTGGCCAATCTGCGAGCTTACAGTCAGTTTCGGCAGGGTTTTTTCACGCAAATTGTGATTGGTGAACTTGGGGTCACCGGTCCGCAACGCTTTGGTCCGACAACCAACCTGCAGTCGTTTTCCGGGTTCGGCGGCGTCAATGGTTACCTTGGCCTGCTTCAACAGGCTCAGCAGATCCGCAATACCGAAGACAATCTACGCCTGCAATTGCGCACACTCGATCGCTTGGAAGCACTCTACGAAAACGAACTGATCGACATCGTTCAAGTGGATCAGTTTCGTCAAAACATCGAACTCACCCGCGCCAACCTGCTTGATCAAACCAACGGCTTGCAACTAACGATCGACAACTACACCACTCAAGTCCTTGGATTGCCGTCCGACTTGCCGATTGAATTGGACGAGGACCTGGTGAAGCAGTTCCAACTCATTCCAACGGAGACCGTTTCGCTGGCGGAGAAGTTGTTAGAGTTGCAGCAACGGATCGGCAACATTGGTGAACTGTTCAGCCTGACCGCACGCCTTGAAATGCTCGCTGAGCAGATACCTGGCCTTGCCGAGCAAAACTTTGTCGACGTTGATCTTGCCCTTCGTCAACTCAAAGGTATCGTCGATGCCACCGGTCGGCAGCTTCTCGATTTGCCGAGTGACCTCACCGGCGTTGAAGCAGTACTGGAAGACACCGACGTAGCGAAACTCGTCGAGAATTTCGATTTACTGCCGAAAGACTCGACGACTTTCGCTACCGGGCAGGGTGGTCGCGACAAACTTGCGGAGCAATTTGCCGAGGCGTCCAAGCGATTGGACGATTTTCTGGACTCGATGACCGAGGAGGATCTGGCGGGTCGAATCGATTCAAATGCAGAGTGGTTTGCGGACATTCTGTCACTCAGCCGCAGCGTCGTTCTGATTCAGTCCGCTGCGGGCGACTTGGCATCGGAGCCTGAACGTGTGTTGGCCGATGCGGAGCGACTGATCGAGCCCGCTCGCGAATTATTCGCGGTCGCGCGCGGCGATTTGGATCGCATGGAGGAAATCGCCCCCGAGCGTGAGCGTTTCATGCGTGACGACGAGAAGGCCAGGTTTCGGGGCGATCGAGTCAAACTGCATGAGCGATTGAGTGATCTGGAGTCCGGCGATTCTGGTTTGGAGAATACGATCTCCGATTTGAACCGCTTGCGCGACGGCCACTCGATCGAGCAACGTACGGCAACCATTCGCGGGCTGACCGGGTGGATTCAATCGTATCTGCAACTGGTCGAGCGACTTGCCCTGGTGCCCGCGCAAGCACGCTTGGAAGTCGTTACCGTGGATGACGTGGAGCTTGAACCTGAAGCTGCCTTTCAGATCGCGCTGGAAAATCGACTTGATTTCATGAATGGTCGCGCAGCATTGGTGGATCGCTGGCGGGCGATCCAGGTGGCTGCCGACGCCCTGCAATCGGACTTGAGTATCACTGGTAGTGGCGACGTGCGAACCGCCACGAACAACCCGGTCGATTTTCGAGCGTCGACGAGCAGACTGCGACTTGGTGTCGAGTTTGACGCACCATTGGCGCGGCTGCTCGAACGCAACGGCTACCGCGAGGCTCTGATTGACTATCAACGCAATCGCCGCAATCTGATCCAATCTCAAGACCAGCTTCAGCTCGGTCTACGTGCGCTGTTGCGAACGCTCCAGCAGCGAAAGTTGCAACTGGAGATTCAACGCCGCGCGGTCACCATCGCGCTTCGGCGAGTCGATCAAACCGAACTGTCGCTATTGACTCCCCCACCCCAGGGACAGCCGGGCGCGCGACCTCAAATCAATCCCACGACGGCGATCAACTTGCTGGCAGCCCAAAGCTCTCTGCAAAACTCTCAGAACAGCTTCTTGGCGGCGTGGCTGAACTACTATACCGCGCGGATCCGACTGTACCGTGAATTGGGTGTCATGCAGTTGGATCCTACTGGGAAGTGGATCGAAAACTCCGTCGAGTTTGAATCGGATGACCCATCGAATGCCACCTCCGATGTCCTTGAGCCGTTGCCGCCCCCGGTCCCGATCGAAGTGTTTGAATTCGACGCCCCCGCTCAACAGGATCTTTCGCAACAGGACCTGACGCAGCAGGTTCGGGAACCTGTAAGGAGCGGACCGGTGGCCGTCTCGGAGCGAGGAACCGAGGAGGCTTCGGAGTTTGAAACGAAGCTTCATCCGTTTGTGAGATTGGCTGAAAAGATAGCGGGTTTCGAAAAAAAACAGTAGATTGGTGTCCACGATCGAATCACCGTGTGGGTTTGTTTACTAGAATGGAATCCCTCGGTTTTCTCGAGACCTTGCCAACCTCCAATCACCAGTGGACAAGGCAACGAGCCCTTTCGGAGCTGGACTCGTTACCTCGTCCACTGCCAATCCCGCCGATTTCATGCCCGACCCTGCCTTGCCAATACCAGACGTTCCAGCCACAGCAACCCCGAAATCTGCCGAGCGATTGTTTGTGCGGATCTTCCTCATTGTTGGTGTGCTTGCGATCGTTGGGGGTGCCGCTGCAGTTGGGTTTTCGCCGGGTGTGACCGCAGACAGCATGCCGCTGCTTTCCCACACAATCTCGCGTGGGAAGTTGACCGTATCGGTGACCGAGCAAGGTACGCTCGAAAGCTCCAACAACACCGAAATCAAGTGCAAAGTTCGTGGCTTCTCTCTGGTAACCTACGTCGTACCGGCGGGCACCGTCGTCGAAGTCGGCCAGGAGTTGGTGCGTCTGGATACCAAGGTCATCGAAGAGCAGCACAGTCTGACCAAGACGAATACATTCATCGCTGAAGCCACCTTGGCCCAGTCGCAAGCCAACGTGGAAAAGGCGGAGATTTCCATCGAAGCCTACGAGAAAGGCAGGTTTCGTTCGCAGTTGCAAGCCCTCGAAAAAGATCTCGCGGCGCACAAGCGAAATCTTCAAACCGCTCGCAAGATGTACCAGCGTTCCGAGTCGCTTTTCCGACAAGGCTACGTGACGCAGCTGCAAGTCGAAGGCGACGCGTTCACGGTGACTCAGGCTGAGTTGGAGTTGAAGGTCAAAGAGACCGAGATCAAGGTCTTGAAAGAGTTCACTCGTAAGATGCAGCTTGAAACGCTCAGTGGCAACAAGACCGCAAGCGAATCAAAGCTCGCCGCCGACCAGGCTGGACTTGCGATGGAGATCAAACGACGCGACCGTGCCGCACAGGAGCTCGAAGACTGTGTGATCCGGGCCGAAAAAAGTGGGCTGGTGATCTACCCGTCCGCCGCGTCATGGAAATCCACTCCGGACATTACCGAGGGTGCGTCGGTGCGGAAGGATCAAGTCCTGTTGCTGATGCCCGACCTGACCCAGATGCAGGTCAAACTAGGAGTGCATGAATCCGTCATCGAACGTGTTCGCCCTGGACTGAAAGCCGTCGTGACCTTGCCAGATCGAACTCTGCAGGCAACCGTCTCGGAAGTCGCCACCGTCACGCGGCCCGCCGGATGGTGGACCGGCAATGTGGTCAAGTATGACACGATCATCGAATTGCCTGACGACGAGGGCCTCAAGCCTGGCATGAGTGCGGAGGTCGACATCATCCTGGCGGTTCACGAAGACGTGCTGACGATTCCGGTCGCGGCTGTCGTCGAGACGGAAGACGGAACTTTCTGCTGGGTGAAGTCTGAATCTGGTCCACAGAAGCGATTGATCGAACTGGGCGACAGCAACGACGTCTTTATTGAGATCGTCGCGGGGCTGAAGGAAGGTGACGAGGTCATTTTGAATCCCACGGCGTTGATCAGCGAGGCCGAAGAAGACGCTCGAACAACACTCTCGAAGCGGCAAGCTAAAACGGCTCAGCATCCGACGACCAGCAATGATGAGAGTCAAGACAGAGAGACGACTGAAGTACAGGAGACCGGTTCATGAAGATCGCCGGTTTGCTGTTGCTGCTCGTTGCGTCGTTGGGAGCTACGGCCGCCGCATTGTTGCCTAGGACCCAACAGGTGACGACGGTCGACCCGAGCTTTCTACACACCACAATGCGTGGGGATTTGACGGTTGCCGTGACAGAATTGGGGACTTTAGAAAGTTCCAACAACACCGAAATCAAATGCCGTGTTCGTGGCAACAACACCGTTACCTTTGTGGTCGAAAGCGGAACCGAGGCGAAAGCCGGTGAGCTTCTGGTGCAGCTCGACACCCTCGCCATCGAAGAAGAGATCAGCAACCGCACGAAGTTCTTTCACTTGGCGGAGTCGCAGGTTGCCAGATCGGGCGCGGACGTCGAGCGAGCCAAGATTGCAGTACTCGAATACTCCGAGGGGCGATTCGTTTCGGAGCTGGCGGCTTTGCAAAAGAACCTTGCCGTCGCGGAATCCAGATTGCTGAACGCAAAGAATCGTTTGCAACACTCGGAAATGCTATCTCGCAGCGAGTACGCCAGCGACTTAGATCTGGAGGAGAAAGAGTTCACGCTCTCTCAAGCCGAATTGACCGCCAAGTTGAGCAAAACGCAAATCGACGTTCTCAAGAATTTCACAAAGAAGGAAGAATTGATCCGGCTCCAAGGCGAATTAAGTGCTGCCGAAGCGACTCACAAAGCGAACGTCGAAACAGCCCTGGCGGACAAGAAGCGATTGGAGCGTGCCCAAGAAGAATTGGCGTTCTGTACTATTCGTGCCGAGCGTGCGGGACTGGTCATTTATCCAACTGGAGAAGAGTGGAAGGACACTCCGGAGATCGAAGAGGGAGCGACGGTTCGCAAGGATCAAACGCTGCTGTTGATGCCTGACTTGGCTCAGATGCAGGTGAAAGTCGGAGTTCACGAATCGGTCGTCAAACGCATCCAGGCAGGCATGACGGCCAACGTTACCTTGAATCGCGAATCGATTCCGGCGGAGGTCACCTTTGTCGCATCGGTGGCGAAACCGGCCTCTTGGTGGACGGGGAACGTCGTCAAATATGATGCGATCGTCTCGCTGCCATCCAAAGTCGGAATGCGGCCGGGAATGAGCGCCGAAGTCGAAATCGTGATGGCCAAGCACGAAGATGTGGTCGTCGTTCCCGTAGCGGCGTGCATTGAGACTCAGAACGGATTTGCGTGCTGGGTCCAACAAGGCTTCGGTGCGCAGCGGCGTTCGCTCGACGTTGGCGACAGCAGCAATATGTTCTTATGGGTTCGTGACGGTGTGAACACGGGCGAACAAGTCATTCTCGATCCGCTCGCCAATGTCCCCGAAGCGCAAGAGGAAGCCGCCAGAATAATCGAGAATGAGGACTCAATCCTGTAGCAACATGATGAAATTTAACCTACTTAACTTCACACTGGTATCCTCCGCCCGATGTGTGCCGCATTCAATGCCATACTGGCTCCCCTCTCCCCGAAGGAGGTCGTGCAGTTTTTAAGTTGTTTGATTCCAGGCATTTACGTGTATGAAGCACTTCTCCCTCTGGGAGAGGTCGAGCGAAGCGAGGGAGAGGGTTTGTCGCAACCGCACTTCAGGCCGTCCCTCCCCCTCGCTGCGCTCGACCCCTCCCGCTGCGCGGGCAGGGGTTCATCGTGTAACTCACTTCTGAACAACAACTTAAAAACTGCACGACCTCTGCGTGGGCAGGGGTGGTTGGATACCTAAACACTTCAGCAGTCACGACTTAAAAACTGCACGACCTCAAAGCAGGGAGAGGGGAGCAATGAATGTTGAATCGAATTCATCAAAGCTCACGATATTTGTTAAAATCGCTGCCACAGTAGCGATGCTGGGTGGGTTGTGCTTGGCTGCGGTCGCTTTGGCTGGACGCTTTCGCAAGGACGAAGTTCGCAATGCCATGACGCATGTCGTCTCGCGCGGTAACTTGTTGGTCACGGTCACGCAGCAAGGGACGCTCGAAAGCGCGGAGAACCTGGAGATCAAATCAAAGGTTCGCGGATACAACGCGGTGCTGTGGATCGTCGACAGCGGAACTATTGTGGACGAAGGTGATGTACTCGTTCGCTTAGACGCCTTGTTTATCCAAGAGCAAGTCGACGAGAGGACCAAGTATTCGAACTGGTCGCAATCCGCTGCGGATGATTCTGCTGCTCGAGTGGCACGAGCTCGCATCGCCGTCGAAGAATACGACCAGGGAAGATTTCAGTCAGAATTGCTGACCCTCGAGAAGGACGTCGCAATCGCAAGAGCAGCTCTGCAAAATGCCCGCGAAAGGATAAGACATATCGGTGTCATGGCGGATAGCGGCTACCTGAGCGAACTGGAGGTCGAAGAGATACAGTTTGCCGTCAAACAGGCAGTGCTGCATGTGCAATTGAAACAAACCCAATTGGAAGTGCTTAAGAACTTCACGCACAAGGAACAACTGCAAACCCTCAAGGGAGAATTGGCGTCCGTCGAAGCAACTCACAAAGCCAACGTTGAACGTGTCATGGCGGACAATTCTCGCCGAGACCGCGCGGTCGAAGAGTTGCAGTACTGTGTCGTCAAAGCACCACGCAGTGGCTTGGTAATCCACCCCGATGCTGCCCAGTGGGAGACAGCACCGATCGCCGAAGGCACGAATGTCCACCAGAATCAAGTTTTGTTGCTGATGCCGGAATTGAATCAGATGCAGGTCAAAGTGGGCGTTCATGAGTCAGCTGTCAAGCGAGTCAAATCGGGACAATCAGCCACTGTCGAACTCCCGACGCGAACGCTGCAAGGAGTTGTCACCGAAGTCGCGTCGATCACTAAACCTGCGGGCTGGTGGACCGGCAATCAAGTGCGTTACGACACCATCGTTTCCCTACCGCCGGTCGATGGGCTCCGGCCCGGCACGAGTGCCGAAGCTCAAATCGAGGTTGCTCGGTACGAGAGCGTCTTGCTGATTCCCGTTGCTTCGATCGCTGAGCAAAATGATCGGAGCTACTGTTGGATGCAGACCCCCGAAGGCCCTGTGCGTCGTGAAATCAAAGCAGGCGACAGCAACGATGTCTTCACCATCGTCACGCAGGGATTGCAAGAGGGTGACGAAGTGCTGTTGAACCCGTATGCATACGAAGCTCCAGTCGTTGAGGAATCTGATGGTGAAACGCCAGTGGGGAATCCAAATGGGGGCTTGTCCACTTGATTTCGCAGTTCTTTCAGACCGTTGACCTTGGCATCAAGAGTCTGCTCGTCCAAAAGCTTCGAGCGGGATTGGCCGCGCTAGGAATCTTTATCGGCACTTCGACGGTCATCTGGCTCGTTGCGATGGGCGAAGGGGTCAGCTATCGCGCCCAGCAACAGATTCTTGAATTGGGTGCCAAAAACATCATCGTTCGCACCGTCCAACCAAACGATAGCGGCGACGAAGACGCGAATAGTCGAGTCAAAACCTACGGCTTATTGCGATCTGACTATCAGCGGATCGTCGAGAACATTCCAAACATTCGCCGAACGATTCCAATGCGCGAACTGAAATTTGAACTTCGGCTTGATGATCGATCCGCCGACGCGAAACTGGTTGGATGTTCCGAGGATTATTTGGAACTGAACCGACTACAAATTGCCCGCGGTCGCTGGCTGTCCCCACGCGATCGAGGCAAGAAAGTCATTGTATTGGCCGACGAAACAGCCAAGCGATTGTTTCCGTTCGAGAACCCAATCGGCCGCGCCATCTGGGTCGGCAGCGAGTTCTATACCGTCATCGGCCAAACGAAGGACCGCACCGCATCGGCAGCGATCGGCGGCAGTCTCGACTCGCGTGATTACAACTTGGACGCTTATATCCCACTTCAAACACTCCGCCAGCGCGTCGGTGATCTTGTGATGAAACGCGTCGGGGGCGGTCTGGGGTTCAACTTCACCGGAGAGAATGTCGAACTGAGTCAGATCACGGTCGAAGTAAACCATATCGAGGAAGTTGACGAGACCGCACAAATCATCGAAACACTGCTCCGGAAATACCACGAGAAACAAGACTATGCCGTCGTCGTCCCTCGAGAATTGCTACGGCAAGCCGAGCGCACCCGCACCATGTTCAACGTGCTGTTGGTCGTGATCGCCGGCATCTCACTGTTGGTCGGCGGGATCGGCATCATGAACATCATGCTGGCAACCGTCACGGAACGAACTCGCGAAATTGGTGTTCGCCGAGCACTCGGTGCAACGCGAAGCGACATTATCGGTCAGTTCTTGATCGAAACCGTCGTGCTAACGGCCAGCGGAGGAATCGCGGGTGTCTTGTTCGGATTGTCTGTTGGCCCAGTGTTTCGGCTGATCAAGCGAGTCATCATGACCATTTCGCCCGAGTCACTGCCGCCAATCGTCAACTCGCTTGAGCCTCGGATTGCGATGTGGTCCGTCGTTCTGTCGCTCGGCATTTCGCTGGGAGTTGGGGTTCTGTTTGGCGTCTATCCGGCCAGGAAAGCAGCCTACCTCGATCCGATTGAAGCCCTGCGCCATGAATGATGGAATTTCGTTGTATTTGGGAAATCGACTGTCCACGATCACGGACACTGTTGGGTCTACGTGGTCGGGTGTCGATGATCATGGCCTGGTTTCTCCAAAGCTTTGGACTGACATCGGCACTCGACATTTCTATTTTATCTCGGCGGGTTGAAGGCTCATGACAAGCATTGCTGATCCAACCAGTGACCAGGCCAATCGCCGCCCAGCAAGCGACTATGCGTTTCGAGTGGAGGACATCTATCGAACGTATTTTCTCAAGGGAGAAACCGTCCACGCGTTGCGAGGCGTTTCGTTCAATGTGCTCCAAGGTGAATACATCGCGATCATGGGACCATCAGGATCGGGGAAAAGCACGTTGCTCAATGTGCTCGGATGCCTCGATCGACCGACGAGCGGCAAATACCTACTCGCCGGCGATGATGTGTCAACCATCAGTGACTATCAGCTGTCGAAAATCCGTGGTCGGCGAATCGGGTTCGTCTTTCAATCTTACAATCTTCTGCAGCAGCTCAACGTGTTGGATAATATTAAGGTGCCGCTGCAATACCAGGGTTTGATCGGCAAGGACGCGAACACAAAATGCCGCGAGCTTGCTCATCAGGTTGGCCTGGGTGACCGGTTGTTTCACAAACCAACTGAATTATCCGGGGGTCAGCAACAGCGAGTGGCGATCGCTAGGAGTCTCGTTAACGACCCCTACTTTGTTTTGGCTGACGAAGCGACTGGAAACCTGGATTCCAAAACAACGGAAGAAGTCCTGGACCTTTTCGAGAAGCTTAATGAAAGCGGTAAGACGATCGTCATGATCACGCATGAAGATGAAGTTTCTGCCCGCGCAAAACGGGTGATTCGATTGCGTGATGGCCTGATCGAGTCCGACGAACGGAATGTCCAATGACCTCCGTTTGCAAGATAATCCAACAATCAGGAGCCTCTCTGGCATGGCAGACGACGGAGGGAACAGCGAGATGAAAACCTGCTTCATTTTTTTGCTTCCTGCCTCCCTGTACACAACTCCGTTGTAGCAAGCTCGGAACTTCAGCATGCGGATGGAAGACGAGGGATTGGAGTGCACGTACATGATGCGCGATCGCGATAAGAAGTACACCGATTCGTTTGATGGCGTTTTCAAGTCAGCAAATTGCAAGATCAAGAAGACCCCAATTCGCCCACCGAACCCGCAGGCTCACATCGAGAGAGTCATCCAGACGATCAAGCACGAGGTACTCAACGCATTTTGCGTTGTATCCAACGCGCACCTCGATCATCTACTGAAAGAAACGGCCATCTGGAACAACACCGAGCGTTGTCACAGTGCCCGGGGCCATTTGCCTCCGGTGCGTGATGGTGATCCGTTGGCAACGGTTAAGTTCCGTAAGGAAGACGTGGTTTGTAAAGATCGTCTGGGTGGGCACGTGAAATCGTATAGTCGGCTGGCTGCTTGAATTGGCGCGGCAAGCCAAGCCTCTTTGCGGTGCTCGCACCGAGTCTGCTGAATCGCGGATCGCGTTCCTGCATAGGCCTTTTTCCTTTTCGTCCCCAAGACAACGCACCGATCACTGAAGGTAATTCCCTGTTCAAACCGGCTATCAAGTCAGTCTTCCAAGAACTCACGCCACCCTACTCGCTAATGAAGTGGCAGACTTCAGTCGTGACGATACGCGTTTCGTCACGCAGAAGAGGTATTATACGAGTCTCATAGTTTTTGTATCGCGCGGGAAATGGAGGTTGAATTGAAAAGCATTTCGTCAGCTTGGCAGCCGGTCGCGTCCTATCCAAAAACTGATCTCAACTGCAAAACCAGCAATTGACCGACTCTAGTGTGCCATTCTATCCGGAATCTCATCCGACCCAGGTGTCCTGACTCGAGTTTCCAACCAACTTCGGCGAGTGGATCCTGCTAGCGAACAGACTTCGGACGCGGGGATGGCCCTGTGGAGATCGAGGCCGCAGACCAGCCCATTGCCACCCTTCACGTGCCGCTGGACTCTGCTGGCAAGACCATCCATGTTATTCTGGAGATTACTGACGATGGCGATCCTCCGCTGACAAGTTACCGACGTTTCGTCCTCAGTATCAACTGACCGCAACCCGCACATGATTCAAGGACCCCAGGCATGCCATCCCTCCGCACGCTACTGTTGGCCACGGTGTTCGCTGTGGCTCCCTTGCTCGTCAACGCTACGGAGCCCTACAGCAACCCGATCATTGACGACACCCTGGCTGATCCCGCGGTGATCGAACACGACGGCACGTACTACCTTTACGCGACGGGCGAAGTTGACGGCGACAAAGGGAGCCTGTGGCAGTTGGCCAAGGCGAAACAGAGCATCCATCGTTTCTCCACGCTCATCACGGCACAGCAGGTTAGGGACCTCCTAGGCACGGACGACGGGATCGAAGCCGCGATCGCCTGGTGCAAGGACACGGGTGTGACGAAGGTATACATCGAGACATTCCGCAGCAACTATCTCGCGCCGCGTGAGACACTGCGCGACGCCAAGGAACGATTTCTAGCTGCCGGGTTCGACGTTTCCGGATGCGTGACTCCAACGATCGTCGGTAAGAAGTCAACAGGCTGGGAAATTATCTCCTGCTACACGAACTCTGGGACCCAAGATCACCTACGGGAAATCTTCGAGTACACAGCAGAGTTGTTCGATGAGATTATGATCGACGACTTCTGGTTTACAGACTGCCAATGCGGCGAGTGCGACACCGCCCGCAAGTCCAAGACAGTGACGATCGGCGACAAGACATATCCCGTCACGGGCGACACTTGGGAGGATTACCGCTGCGAACTGATGGTTCAACTGTCACGGAAACAGGTGTTGGCGGTAGCGAAGCGTATCAATCCGAAGGCCACACTGATCATCAAGTATCCCCAGTGGTACGATCGGTTCCATGAGCGAGGTTACGAAGTCGATCGTGAGACAGAAGACTTTGACCGCATCTGGGTCGGTACGGAGACACGCGACTACGAAGATGCCCGTTGGGGCGGAACGCCGCAGTACGAAGCCTATTTCATCATGCGGTGGCTTGGCGGGATCGGCGGCGAGAAGTGTGGTGGGGGATGGTTCGACCCCTTAGGCACGACGGAGAAGACATACATTGAACAAGCTCGGCAGACGGTGCTGGCCGGGGCAAAGGAGTCGATGCTGTTCTGCTACGGGGCCTTGTTGAAGGATACAGGCCCGGCGAACGTACAAACCCTCCGGTCAAATGTCTCAGAGCTACTGCAAGTCGCCGAAGAAGTGGGCGAGCGGCAGGTAATCGGCGTTGCCGCCTACAAACCGCCCAACAGCCACCCCGATAAGGAGTCGCGGGTGTTCGATTTCGTGGGCATGATGGGGTTGCCGTTGGTGCCATGCCACGAGTTTCCAGATGATGCCCAGGCAGCTTTCTTCTCGGTACACGCCCTGAAAGATCCGAATCTGTCGGAGAAGCTGTCAACGCTGATCGCCCGCGGAGTCCCCATTCTCGTCACGGATGGTCTGGCGCAGCGGCTCGACGGGAACGTGCTACTTGAAGTTCCCAACGTCCAAGTCTTGCCGTTGGGGGGCGATCCAAAATCCCTCCTAGAGCTGCCGCAGGCCGATCTGGACGCTATCCGACAGTCGCTTCTGAAACCGTTGGGACGTACCTTCAAAGCCCCGAACCGTGTGTCGCTGTACTTATTCGCCGATGGGAGTTGGGTCGTCGAGAACTTCGCAGACCAGTCTGCAGCGGTGCAGCTTGACGATGTTGAAATGGAAGTTGCGGCGCGGGGATGGCGTTACGATTGGGCTCAGGAAGAAACAGAGAAAGGCGCAAACCAATGACGAGACGGATTTCTGCAATGTGGACGGCGGTGGTCGTGGCCTTGGTTGGCGGCAACGCCATTGCTGCGGAGGGAGCCGACCCTCCATATCCGACACGGGTGACGGCAGAGACTCGGACAAACGCGGAGCAGCTCTCGGCGTTGGAACGGCCTGGTGAAGTCTTCTTCAAAGATGGGTTCGAGTCGTCGGATTCTCTGAAGAAGTACTTCGAGATCCGGGGGCTACGAGAAGGTCGAGTCAAGCTGACAATCGACGCCCAGCTTGCCCACGAGGGCAACGGGGCGATCCAGTTTACCTCGCCGGCGCGGGATGGGCGTGAATCTGGTGTTGGAGCCACCGCCTGGTTCGGGCCGGACGGGTACGACCGCGTCTACTTCCGTCGCTACATCAAGTTTGCTGCCGACTACGATCAAGGCAACCTGAATCATGTGGGCGGCGGACTGACCGGCGTTTCCGGAACAAATCGGTGGAGAGCCATGGGGTCTGCGGGTATTCGGCCCAAGGGCGACGACCACTTCAAGAGTGCTTTCGAGCCATGGCGAGACTGGAAGCGTTATCCGTCGCCGGGGTACATGTTCCTCTACACCTACTGGATGGACATGAAAGGGGGTCGAGACGACAAGTACTATGGAAATATGATGGGTCCGGCCGACGACGAGCGTCTGGTCTTACAACGCGACAAGTGGTATTGCCTGGAGCACATGATTCAGGCGAACGACCCTGGTGAGGCCAACGGCGAGTTGGCTGCCTGGATCGACGGCAAGCTCTACATCCACTACAAGGGCTTCCGTTGGCGCAGCACGCCAGAGGTGAAACTGAAGAGGTTTGGCATAGGCGTGTATGTCCATAACGCGACGAAAGATAACACCGTTTGGTACGATGACGTGGCATTGTCCACCGGATACATTGGGCCGTTGGAGGCAAATCGGTAGTGGCCATCAGCGTGACATGCCTCCCTGTACACAACTCAATTGCAGCAAGTTCTCTGTTTCGTGAAATTCTGTACGTGCTAGTCAATCAGAGCTCATCACAGTCCGACGATCGGTGAAACGGGCTCAACCGGTCAGCCGAGACGTGATCAAATGAGAGTGGTGAAGTAAAACAGGGCCCCCCTTGCCAGGCGTCCCATTTCACCGCCGAACTCGCGTCGGTTGCATCGTCGTTGCATCGTCTTCGACGTTCACGGGTCTCGACAACCAGGCATCGGTCTCTTCAACAACAAGACACCAATGCGGCGAAGGGAACTCCTGTCTTGCGCAATGCTCAACGTTTGAAGTCACTGACAACTTCCTTGCCGGCGCGCGTCATCTCCGGTATTCGAAATCGCGGCGATTGGAACGAATCGAGCCGGTTGGTATCCCACATGTACTTATAGTTCACGTGCCCATAAAAGCAGTAAACGCCTGGGTTTAGCTTAGTCGTGTCCCATTCTTGTGAAATTATCACCGTCTTTCCAGGCTCAATCGATTTCATCATTCCGTGCCGCCGCGCGATGAATTTGAAGCTTGGTTTTTCTTCACGCTGTAGAGTTGCCACGACAAAACCATCATCGAACGTGCCGTCGCCCACATTGCGAACGGTTAAGCGGAGGGTCATACTCGAGGCATTGGTCGACACATCTGCCTTCTCAATTTTTGGCTGGCCGAATCCTCGGACGATGAATGGCGAATAGAATGATGGCGGATCTTTGCTCCAGTCCAATCGACCGTTGTGGAGAGCGTACACGCCGTCAGGCAAAGACTCAGTTGGAACGAGGACTGTCTTGCTATCGTTGCGTTCTCGAACGACAGCTCGTGCGACTGGCCCGTCAGGCACAGGTAGCCAATGATTGAACTTGCTGATCCTGACTACGCCGGGGCTTTCAGCTGGTACGTAGTCTTTCTTGTACCAAAACAGTCGAGTAATTGTGAGATCTTCAGAGCCGCCTTCGGCTGCCGATACACATAACAAGGGCAGGCTGTTCGGATACCGAAATGCGATCTATCCGATGGTCAGGCGTTAAAAAAGCTCAACTTGCTAGTTGAGCTTGCCGCCTGACTTTCGGATAGATCGTGCGTTGAGCTTTGTCGCCGCAAGGGGATCCAGTCGGACGGGAC
>NZ_SJPV01000031.1 GCF_007860135.1 Novipirellula artificiosorum | reverse complement strand
GCTGTGTTGGTGATAGTCCAGTCCGACGTGATAGGTTATTTTCGACATTGCTCGTTGCTCCGAGTGAAATCAGGGGAAGTTAGATATCACTTGGTTTTACTCTGCAGCGAGCATTTCATCCCCATCTACGATATTATTCCTAAAGTGAATCCTATGCGCACACTCTTTGCAATCATCGTTTTCGTCGTTGGCAACTTGGCCCTTTCAGTAGAAGCGAAGCAACCCAACGTCATCGTTTTCCTCGTTGATGACATGGGCTGGATGGACAGTTCGACGTATGGAAGCGAGTTCTACGAAACGCCGAACATGACGCGTCTGGCCAAACAAGGCATGACGTTCACCCAGGCCTACGCACATCCACTCTGCTCGCCGACCCGCGCGGCACTGATGACAGGAAAGTACCCGGCCAGATTCGCGATGCACCAAGCCATCACTGGACAAAGCAAGGCCGAGCCAAAACTTTCCGCTCAACCCAGACGTGGCGAGACCGTTCGTTGGCCCGAGAGTAAATCGCACCTGCCCCTGGAAGAGACAACTATCGCCGAAACTTTGCGAGGCTCTGGCTACGACACATGGTTTCTTGGGAAATGGCACTTGGGCAATCAACCCGAGTATTGGCCCGGACAACAAGGATTTGACAAAGTCATTTGCGTCGGAGGTGCCGGACCGAGTGGCGGGTATTTCGCACCGAATCGAATCCCTGCGTTGAAACCAGGCCCCGACGGCGAGTACATCTGCGAGCGACTGACCGACGAAGCTTGCCGGCTGATCGACAATCGAGGCGACGCTCCGTTCTTCATGTACCTATCGCATTTCAATGTCCACTCGCCCTACGAAGCACGGCCGGCAGACGTCGAACGGTTTGCCGCCAAGATTGACAAGAGTCTCACGCACCAGAATCCCGTGATGGCGGCCATGCTTTTTGCGATGGACGAAAGCCTCGGCCGGATTCTTGACAAGCTGGAAGACGCAGGACTTTCTGACGATACGTGGGTGTTCTTCATGTCCGACAACGGCGGTGTTCATTGGAGCAATATGCGGGGCGAGTACGCGAAACGTTTCCCGGTTCCGGTGACTTCCAACGCACCGCTTCGAGGCGGAAAGGCGTGTTTCTACGAAGGCGGGGTGCGAGTGCCAATGATCGTTCGCAAACCGGGAACGGTCCCCGCCGATTCCAAGTGCGACCAGCCGGTTCATGCGATCGACCTGCTTCCCACTTTGGCAGCGATCGCGGGTGTCGACGAATCGCAGCATGAAGAGATTGATGGAATCAGTCTCTTGCCGGTCCTGTCTGACGAAACGACTTTGAATCGGGAACGCCTGTTCTGCCATTTCCCCCGATCCAAAACGCTGGCGGGCACCGTCGGCGGCTCATTCGTTCGCGAAGGCGACTACAAACTCATCCGACTTTGGTTTGGCGGAGACGATGGCAAGCACGCTTACGAACTGTACGACTTGAGCACTGATATCGGCGAGCAAACGAACTTGGCACCTGCGATGCCAGAGAAAGTCACCGCCCTGAGTCAAACGCTCGATGATTGGTTGGCGGACACCCACGCACTTGTCCCCCAATGGCGAGCCGAATGAACGGCGCATCTCAAAGGCCCGATTGGTTTACCGAATGCCAAGTCGTGCCGATTTTCAGTTCGTCGATGCTCCATGATGCATTCTCGCCTGCGATGATTCGCAACGACTCAGGCGGATAAGTTGTCGAACCGGATTGTCCCGTTACAGTCCAAGCGGACGGTTCGCGTGAGTCGACGACTTCACCGGGCAGATAAACTCGCAATGAAGGACTCGTTGAATCGCCGACAACTGTCAGCTTCAGAGCACAGCGTCCACTTGGAACGTTGTTGCGAGAGGTCGGCGAAGGCAACGTCGGGCAGAACGTGTTCGAGCCCGTGATTCGGGCCATCGAGTCGAACCATCGCTCGGTGTACTTGCCGCGAGTTCGTGGCGTGTTGCCGGAAATGTTGGAATTGTTCGACGCACCGGACGCCAGTCTCGTTTCCGGCGCACGCGAGACGACATCGAGTCCGTTGCAATCGCTTTATCTGATGAACAATCCGTTCGTGCATCGACAAGCGAGCGGTCTTGCCAAGCGTGTCAGGCAGTTCCCACCCAGTGAGAGAATCAAACAGGCTTACATGATCGCGTTGGGAAGAAACCCGACGGATCAACAGGAACAGCATGCAGTGCAATTCATGAACGACTTGAGCGATTCGCGTCTGACGACAGAAGAGAAATTGGTTGCGTACTGCCAGACATTGTTGTGTACGACGGAATTCAACACGATTGATTAGCGAATCACTCATACGCGTTTCGACGCGCATGCATGTGGCGACCCGACGCATGAGCGAGGAATTCTCCACGTTGGGTCCCTCGCTTGCGCAGCGGGTTACCATGCATCCATACCACCGAGAGATAAGAACATGAAACGCGCCCCATTCTGCAACAATCGAGTCTCCACACTTTCTCGGCGCGAAGCGCTGCGATCGCTTGGTGCCGGCTTTGGCTATCTTGCCTTTGCGGGTTTGGCCACATCCCAGGCCGTCGCTGATACCAAGACAGCCTTGCTGACGTCGCGAACACCACACTTTGAACCTCGCGCCAAGCGGGTCATCTTTCTGTGCATGCGAGGCGGACCCTCGCATGTCGACACATTCGACTACAAACCGCAACTGCAGAAAGATCATGGGCGACCCTCCCACTACGGCACGCCGTGGTCGGCACCGCCGTGGAAATTCGGTCAGCACGGAAAAAGCGGATTGTGGATGTCGGAGTTGTTTCCCAATCTAGCGAAGCAAGCGGATGAGCTTTGTCTGCTGCGCGGAATGCACTGCGACCAGCCCGCGCATGCACAGGCCTTCCTGCAAATGCATACCGGTCATTTTCAATTCGTTCGACCTTCCATGGGCGCGTGGGCTCTGTACGGACTGGGCACCGAAAACCAAAACCTGCCCGGTTTCATTTTAATCAACCCAACCACGGCCAACGGCGGCGCGCAGAACTACGGCAGCGCGTTCTTGCCCGCCGCCTATCAGGGAACGAAATTCTCGGTTCAGGACAGCAGTGCAAGGAATCGTCGAATCGACCGAATGCGCCGCGGAGAAGTCAATCCAAATGGAATCAACAATGCCGTCAATAGGCTACTTTCCAAGACCGATCAACGAGCGCAACTCGATCTATTGGGGGCGCTCAATCGCGACAAGTTGGCCCGCGACGTGCACAACCCCATCATCGAAGGGGCCATCGAGAATTTTGAACTCGCCTTTCGCATGCAAGACGCTGTTCCCCAAGTGATGGACTTATCCGGCGAATCGGAAGAGACACTGAAGCTTTACGGAATCAACGAAGATCCGACCGATGGTTTCGGTCGTCAGTGTCTACTCGCACGTCGCTTCGCCGAGTCTGGCGTTCGCTTCATCGAACTGGGACACGGAACATGGGACCAACACAGCAACATTAAAACTGCGCTGGCCGACAACTGCGCCGAAACGGACAAACCAATTGCCGGGTTGCTGGCCGATCTGAAGCGCCGCGATCTACTCAAAGACACGCTGGTCATTTGGGGCGGCGAGTTCGGTCGGACGCCTTATTCACCCGATGGCAACGGCCGAGACCACAATCACAAAGGTTACACGACGTGGATGGCCGGCGGTGGGGTGAAAGGCGGCTTCAGCTACGGCAGCACCGACGAGCATGGCTATGAAGCGGTCGAAAACAAAACGCACATCCACGACTGGCACGCCACCATTCTGCACCTACTAGGATTCGACCATGAACGATTAACGTATCGCTATGGTGGTCGAGAAATGCGACTGACCGAGGTCGCAGGCTCAGTCGCGGAGGATATTTTCAGTTAGAGGATCATCTCCACATATCCGACGCCTTCAGTAGGCAAGTTGGTCTGTCCTTTAGGTGGCTTGCGTGCCTCACAGACCAGCTGCGTCGATGAGATCAACCAGACGCAGTACCACTTTCCAAGCGAAGCCTATTCTTCTTCGTCTTCGTGGCTGGGCGGCCAATCGTCGAGGATGCTGGGATAGCTGGGCCAGTCATCGCCCCAGTCGCCGGGATGCACAACCGGGTAGTCGGGCATGCCGGGGTAGGCTTCGCCGGGGTGACCGGGCGGCAGACTGTCGGGGTAGGAGTGACCCGGTGGCAAGTGATAAGGGTGATCGGGCGGGAGTCGCGGCCAGATGTGTGGTGGCAAAGGGGATTCGATCACAATTGGTTCTTCCGGTCGCGGCGGCCAGTCGTAGTCATCGGGCCACCACGGTGGACGCGGACCGGGATCGGGTGTGCCGGGCGGATAGTCGTCGGGCCGCCAGTTGGTGTTTTCATGAGCCACTGGTAGATGTGGGAGCCGATGCGAAAAAGCATCGTGACCAGCATCAGGTTGCGGACCCTCGTTACCTTTTCGGGATAGTCTGCTGAGAACCGTAGCACCGGCTGGCCGACGTCGAGCAAATCGATAGGTCACCACTCGAACTTGCACTTGGCCAAACTTTCGACTCGATCGCACAACTATCAAAGGCGAACCGACTTCGCGCTACGAAGCATCACGCACCTGTGCCTCAAATCGCAAGACATCGGGGCCACGCTCTCTGCATTGAACGATAATCGCGTGCCTAATTTCTCACCCGCGATCGAGTTTCCTGACCTCAACGTCCAAATCCGCTTTATTCAAGCTCCGACGGCAATGGCATCGAATTAAAGGCCCTACGGTCGGCAAGAACTCTGTCAACAGCGAAGTAGTCCGGAGAAAGACCGTGCCACAGCGTGCTTCAAATCAGTCGAAGAACGACGCCGGAAGCAGGTACTACGGGATAGCCCAACTCGTACCTAAAAGTACCCTGGTAATCAGAGAGCCTCCACGAAGAGCGTTGCTTCCGCTGTACTCTTTTCTATCTGCGGAATAGGGCTGCCACGCCGGTTCGTTCAGGGTACTTCACTGGCCACGGTCGCTTTTGCCGCGAAAAACGCCCGGTTTTGACAGGCTTTCGGTGACTGAGAGAGTCTCTTGCCTATCTCGTGGAAGTACCGGTCGGACGGCGTGACATTCAAAAATTGGCAGATCAGGCCGAGACTATCGCGCTCTCGCAATCTTGGCACCCTCTAAGTTCATTCGCCGATTGCTTCGGCTCCTGCGGACCGGAGCGAAAAACGCCGCTCTGGGTTAACAGCTTTTGCCGTTCAGTTGAACGGCGCCGACACGTTCAGCGACGTCCGGTGGAATCGAAAGCATCAGCGACCGACCGTTTTCCCAATCGACATCGACTTGCGTCCAGTCGCCGTGAGGATAAACGCCGACGACCTCTCCGAGCGTGCCGGCAGGAATCGGGTCGGGGTCGTCGGTCATCGAAATTAGACGGATGCGATCGCCTGGTTTGAGCTGTGTCATTATGGTTGAGTTTCCCGTTACAAAATTGATCAGTTCAAAGAAGACTGTGGCCCGTTGTCGGGCAGCGTGACGCGTTTGGTTGGATGTAGCAGGATTGTGAGCCGCACTGACGGCAAAACGCCCGGACGCTACCAACGTCGGGCGTGCTGAAGCCGGCAATTGGGATGGGCTTGGCGGGTTTACACCACCGCGCCCAGGATGCTCTTGTCGAGTTGGTCGAGCATCTCGCAAAAGATGTAATGTTCTTCCAAGAGTGGGCCAGCCGGACCGCCGTGGTCGACGTCGGCCTTTCCAAGGGCGTCGACCAAGGGGCGAAGCTCCTCGGCGATCTTGTAGTACGACCGCCGAATCTCTTGGTAGGTCTCCGGGTCGAGCGTTAGTATCGCGGTGCGAAGTTCGGTGGCGCGGTTTTTTTGCGTGTCGATCATGGCCATGGTTGTTTTGCTGTAAAGATTTGAGAAGCGTCAATCGGTGGTGATGAGGGTGTCTGGTGAAGCGACCTCAATCCTCGTTCCGTCGACCATTGGGATGTAATAACCGCCGAAGGTGGGGCAGAGCGTGTCGAACACTTCGATGCCGCCGATTCGGTCGCCAGGTTTGATCTTGTGGGCTTTCCGTTGTGTCATGTTTGGGGATCCGTTTGAGGTGATGCAAAACGGTTTGGGACGACATTTATTGAGCCATGAATCGGGGGATGGAGCAAGTCGATTCACACCGCCCACCGCAAACTTTCGGCATGTTTCCTTCGATGCTCAAAATGGCCGACAATTGGCGTGTGTCGCGTCCGTTGGAATTGGTCGGCAACGGCGTCCGAACAAGCAAACGCCGCGGCGTGTGGCGAACGTGGCGGCGTTCGAGGGAATTGGTTGGGCGCAGTTAGATTTCGACTTCAAATCTGCTTGGTTGGCGATGATGCTTGTGACCGATGCAGAAGATCCGCCCACATCTTTCTTTGGTCGTCCCAGTCGAGCGTCTTCGCAATCGGCCGGACTTCGCGTTCCAGGATTGCGTCACGGCCCTGGATCGTTCGTGGCCCCGGATCGTTCGTGGCCCCGGATCGTTCGTGGCCCCGGATCGTTCGTGGCAAGTCGAGGATCTGCTCTTGAATTTCTGGGGCCAGGTTGTCGAGCCACATGATTTGAGACATGCGGGTCGTGGAGATTTGGCCGTAGTGGGCCAGTTCACTTTGGTTGATGATGACGCCGTCGCGGACGAGGTCGCGGCAGCGGTGGGCCAGAGCGAGCAATCGCGTGATGCGGGGGACGCGGCCTTGCGGTTTGGTGGGGGCTTTGCCCTCGGCGAGCGACTTGCTGCCGTTGCGGCGAGTTTGAACGTGGAAGGAGCGGTTGACGGTGAGCTTGGAATTCATGCGAGCACCTCGATGTTTCCGGCGGTCAGGCTTTGCATGCCGGTGTCGTGAAAGGTGATGCCAACAAGACGATCCCATCGTGTGCGTCCTCGTTCGTTTCGTCCTTGTAGCGAATCTTTACCATTCGTCACGATCGTATTGCTCAGGTGATTGGCCGGACGTGGCGGTGAGTTTAAATGCGCTCGCGTCGCCCTCTTGGATTGATTCGAGAGTCACTTTGAAACGCCAGTCGTCGCCGAAGTCGTAGTGGAAAACCATCGAGTCACCTATCGCCAACGGCACTTCACCGATTCGCATTTCATCGGCGAAGTGCGCGGCATCGTCTAAGTGAGGACCGACGATGTTGATCGAACTGCCCGTCATGTCTCGCAACTCAAACTGATACAGGTGATCGGAATCAAAACCAAAAGCCGCCAGAATGGCATCGGCCAGATCTTCGAGAACCGCATCCGCTGGCGCTGCGATACGTCGCCAAATTTTGCCAAGCGACACTTTGAAGGTGTGTTGGCCTTCGCGAAACTCTGGTTCGGATCGCGTGAGTGTTTTTGTCCAGGCGGGAAAGATCGGTTGCAGCTTTGCCTGCAATGCAACGGTCGTCTCCTCTTCGTGCGCCCCGAGTTGGCAAGTCGCAACGAACATGGCATTGCCGAATTCCGTGCGTTCGATCCGACGTACGTTCGCCGCCTTTCCGGGTTTCGGTTGTGCGTCATAGTCCAGCCGCAGCCATCCAAATTGATGCAACAAACAAAGGGCGACTGAATTTTCAACGCCGTAGACGATTCCGAAACGATCGTCGTTTAGCTCGGTGACTTGCTCGTGCAAACGTAGGTACACGTTTCGAATTTCGCTCAGCAAGCCACTGTCCCCACGGCTTCGCACGCCGACGCAATCCCATGACGCATCGTACAAGCAACACCCCATGAGGTTGAAGAAACGTTCGGTGGGATTGAGAGATTGCCACTGCTCCACCGCCGCCGGATCAATCAGGACGGCCCGTTTGGGTTTGGTCTCGCCCACCGCCAAGCCGGTACCACGCAGCAACATGAACAGCCCCATCAAGGTCGGAAACGAACGCAGTTGCGGACGCTTCAGGTCATGCGGCATCGGTTCAACCATGGACTCGTTGAGTTCCGCAAGCACTCGCTGGGGCAAGGCAAAGTATGCGTTTGTCGTTTGAATTCCCGTTCCAATTGCTGCGATCAGGGTGTCAATACTCGTCAGCAAAGGCCCCGGCAACCGTTCGTCAATTTTCGTTTGCTGAAGAGTTGCCCGGTGCGTAGCGGAGAACTCGGCACCAAATAAGTTTCGAACGTCATTCATGGGGATTTCTGGCGGGGGAGAAGTGTTCTGTCGTGATTGCTCATTGGACATGAGCCAATCAAAGAATAGAATTCCCCCGATCACGTTCCTCAAGATGCCATCACGCTTTTGGTCGATCGGCATCCTGGAAACCTCATCCACGATCGCAGCGGAATCAAACCACCATGGCTCGCAAGAAGACGGCAAATTCCAGCCAATCAACGCTCGAAAAACTAGCCGTCGCGATTGGTGCGTGCGGAAAATCGGCGGCCTGTTGCTCGGGAAGGATCGAGGCAGACGACTTCGAGATCACGATCGCTGGTGCTGGAACTCTACCTTTGCCGATGCGTGCGAAGCATGTTCGTGAGCTTAGCGATGTTGCCAAGCCGGCTCCCTACGGTAAACGGACTGAGACACTGACCGACCCGGCCGTCCGCAATTCACTTGAAATTGACTCCGCGAAAGTCGAATTATCCGCAGCATTGCAAGGTGCGATCGACGACCAATTGCCGGTGATCGAATGCGGGCTCGGTTTGCCGCCGGGACGGCTAAAAGCGGAACTTTACAAGTTGCTGATCTATCCCACCGGCGGTCGATTCAGGAAGCATCGTGACAGCGAAAAGCGCAAAGGCATGGTCGGATCCCTGATCGTGGTGTTGCCGTCGAAATTCAAACGAGGCTCACTGCTTGTTTGGGAAAAGGACCGACCGCGACGGTTCGATTTTGGCCAAGCGCGGCTGGAGCAAGCCGCCGAGTACGTCGCGTTCTACGCCGATTGCGAGCACGAAGTCGAGCGAGTCGAAAGCGGTGTCCGCGTTTGTCTGGCATTCAACTTGATTGTTAAGCCGTCCGGAAAACGCAAACGCAAGCCCAGCGATACGGCTGATCCGGTTGTTGTGGATGCGCTTTCGGATCGTCTGGCGGCTCACCCGCAAAAACCGATCGTCTTCCCGCTCGATCATCACTACACAGCGGCAGGTTTGAAGCCGAACTTGTTGAAGGGTGCCGACCGAGAAATTGCCGAGCAAGTCCGCTTGGCATCGGAACAACTGGGATGCCGACTGCACTTCGGTCAAGTCTCGCGGCACCTGTGCCAGTATGCGGACGATGAGACATTTGGGTATGGGCGAAGAAGCTATCGAAGTGACCCGGTCGACTACGACAACTTGAACATTGGTGAATCTTACGACGATGAAATCGTCATCGACGGCTGGAAAGATGCGTCGGGCAAGAGCGTTTCGCTCGCGGATTTACCGTGTGACGAAATCATGTTGGCTTGCACCACGCCGGTCGAACAATGGAAACCGACCCGGCAGGACTACGAGGGTTACACGGGGAACGCCGGCAATACGCTTGATCGTTGGTATCACCAGCGAGCGATGGGCTCGTAGCCTGCGCCAAGAGTGTCGCCCTGGCTGTCTGTTGCGGATGGAGGAATGGGACCTAGAAATCCTGTGCCGGGTTTCAATACGGGAGCGTTTGGGTGTTCCGCAGATAGGGCGGAACTGGAAGCCGAGATTGCAACTGACAATGCCAACCAGAGAATTTTCATGACACTCACGTTTCTTTCTTAATACGACGGCCTTCAATAGCAACTTGACGACCACAGCGTTCGCCCACTGACCCGTCCCACTCATCCCCAAGGATTGCTGCCAGGTACATCATTCAACGCGGTTTCCAGATGATCGTAGCTTCTTATCTGGGACTTCTATCACCTTTTGAGCAGCGTCAGAATCCAGTCCGCAGACGTCACAGGATGCTTGATATTCTCTGCCAACATTGGGTAACGTATCGAGAGCCGGGTGAGTCGGCGCGCAGCCCGCGCCCCAGAGCATCTGGCTGAGAGCTTCGCTGCCACAGCGAGCGGCCCGTTGCCGTCGGTGAGGCACGGAGAGAGTCGATCCCCTGCCGCTGCATGGAACGAACCACTTCCTTCAACTGCCGAATTGGAGTAACCATGAGACGAAGTCGCTTTTTCTCCGATGTGTGTCTCGGACTCACCGTCATATTTCCGTTCTTTCTTCACACTTCCGCGAAATCGGCGGAGACGGCACCTCCAGTTCGTGACGTTGTCTTCGCGACTCCAGAATCTCACGAACTGCAACTTAACTTGTTCCTTCCAGAACAGTCAAAGAATCCGCCACTCGTTGTATTTATCCACGGCGGCGGGTGGAACAAGAACAGCTACCGGGACTGCAAAATCACCTGGCTGACCGAGCACGGGTTCGCCGTGGCCAGCGTCGGCTACCGACTGAGTCAGAAAGCCATTTTCCCGGCGCAGATCCACGACGTGAAGGGTGCCGTACGCTGGCTCCGAGCCCATGCAAAAGACTACGGCTACGATGCCACTCGGATCGGCGTGGTTGGCACGTCTGCGGGAGGTCATCTGGCCTCGCTGCTCGGGGTCTCCGGAGGCATGGAGGCTTTGGAGGGCGATACCGGCGGAAATCCGGATCAAAGTTCACGCGTTCATGCCGTTGTGGACTTCTACGGCCCAACAGACTTCATTCTCCGATCCAAAAATCAGCCCAAAAAGACCGAGCAAGAGGGCGGCGGCGTCTTTCACCTGCTCGGTGGCAAGGCCAGCGAAAAAACGGACCTCGCGCGGCTCGCCAGCCCGGTATTTCACGTCAGCAAGGACGACCCGCCCTTGCTGGCACTGCACGGTGACAAGGATACGACCGTCTACCTGGATCAGTCCGAGCGGATTGTGGAGGAATACGGCAAGGCCGGCCTCGAAGCGACCCTCATCACGCTCCCTGGCGCCGGTCACGGCCGCGGCCCCTTCTTTGAAGGCAAGAATCGGGAGAAGGTCGTCGAATTCCTCAACCGCCACCTGCGAAAGTAGGGGGAGCTGTCAGAACCTTTCTTGGACCAGCTTCCTGAGGCCCTGGTCGACGCACATCATGAAAGTTGGTTGAGTGATGGCTCAGGAAACTCTTCGAGTTGATAACAAAGGACGATTTCGATCGTTTCGTAGGATTTGAAACCGTCGGACTTTTACACCGCGAGTTTCGTTTTTACCTTGGGACGTGCTACGCTGCCGCATAAGTGCTCTCCACTGGCCGCGGAGCAGTTGAGCCGAAACTCGCGTTGTTTGCGCAGTATTTCTTCGATATCGCCATCGCTAAAAAGTCGAGCTTACGATCACATGGCTCTTCATGACTTCTGTCGGTGGGGCGTCCGCTGGGAATATCGCGTCATTCGCTCGACAGTTTTGCCCAAGTCACGCTTCGACTATACTTCTGCAGCTGTTCCAAAACTGAGTCTAGTCATATCTCGAAACTTTTCTGTTGGAAACATGCATGAACCTTATCTCGATTTCTTCACCGATGAAAATGCTCGCCTTTTTGAACCCAGTCCTGATTTTGCTGTGCGCCATACCTGGCTACCTGACCGCCGCTGATCCTTTGCCCAGTTGGAATGATGGTCCGGCGAAGACAGCAATCATCGAGTTCGTGGAAAGCTTGACCATGGATGGTTCGCCGAAGTTCATCGAGGAAGCTGACAGGATTGCAACGTTTGATAACGATGGCTGCCTGTGGTGCGAAAATCCGATGCCGTTTCAGTTGGCATATACGATGGATGCTGTCAAAGAGAAGGTCGCAGCCAATCCGAAGCTCAAAGACGATCCCATGGTTCAGGCTGGACTCAAGGGCGACTTCGGAACACTGCTAGCCGACGGCACAAGGGGCTGCTGCAGCTCGCAGCGATCACGCACGCGGGAATGACAACCGAAGAGTATGACGCGAGCGTTGCTGAGTGGGTGGCGACGGCCAAGCACCCTCGCTTTAACAAGCTCTACAGCGAATGCGTCTATCAGCCCATGCTGGAAGTGCTCGCCTATCTGCGAGCCAATGGCTTCAAGACGTTTATCGTCTCCGGTGGCGGTCAGGATTTTATGCGAGTCTGGGCAGAAGAAGTCTACGGCATTCCACCGCAACAAGTCGTCGGAACGAACAGCAAAACCGTATTCGAAATCCGCGACGGCAAAGCGGTTCTAGTCAAAACGCTCGACAATCTGTTCATCGACGACAAAGGCGGGAAGCCCGTTGGGATTCATCGATTCATCGGTCGCCGTCCAGTGATGTCGTTCGGCAATAGCGATGGTGACAAAGCGATGCTTGAGTATGCCACGGTAGGCAACCCACTTCCAAGCTTTGGATTGATCGTGCATCACACGGACGCCGTGCGCGAGTACGCCTACGACGCCAATCCCAAGAGCTCCGGCCGATTGGTCGATGCACTTGCCGACGCACCCAAGCGAGGTTGGGTGGTCGTTGACATGGCCAAAGAATGGAACACCGTTTTCAAAAAGTAGACACGCACAAGTTCCGGCGCATCCAGTCGCTCTACCAGAAACTCAAACCTTTTCAACTTTTCTTTACGAAGGAACACATCTATGAGAATTCGAGACTTGGCAGCACTACTCCTATGCGGACTGTTGGCCGTGCCAGCTACCGCAGCGGACAAACCGAACATCTTAGTGATCTGGGGCGATGATATCGGCCAGTTCAATATCAGTTCGTACAACCTTGGCATGATGGGCTACCGAACGCCCAACATCGATAGCATCGCTCAGCAAGGTGCTCTTTTCACAGATTGGTACGGACAACAAAGTTGTACCGCTGGTCGAGCAGCTTTTATCACGGGGCAATCGCCGATTCGAACTGGGCTAACAAAAGTCGGGTTGCCTGGCGCGCCAGAGGGCATGCAGAAGGAAGATCCAACGATCGCAACGTTGCTCAAAGCTCAGGGCTACATGACTGGGCAATTCGGGAAAAACCACCTTGGCGATCGTGATGAAATGCTTCCAACCGAGCATGGATTCGACGAGTTCTTTGGCAACCTTTATCACTTGAACGCGGAAGAAGAACCAGAGCTTCCCGACTACCCGAAGGATCCCGAGTTCAAGAAGAAGTTTGGGCCGCGCGGTGTGATCCACAGCTTTGCCGATGGCAGAATTGAAGACACGGGACCATTGACCAAAAAGCGAATGGAAACGGTCGACGATGAAGTGACCGTGAAGGCTCTCGATTTCATGGAGCGTGCGGCAAAGGCGAACAAGCCGTTTTTCATGTGGTGGAACTCCACGCGGATGCACATTAACACGCACCTGAAACCCGCGTCTGACGGCAAGACCGGCTTGGGAATCTACGCCGACGGAATGGTCGAGCACGACGGACACGTTGGACAAGTACTGGCCAAACTCAAAGCGCTTGGTCTAGATGAAAACACCATCGTTATGTACTCGACCGACAACGGAGCCGAAACGTTCACTTGGCCTGATGGCGGTACTACTATGTTCCGCGGCGAAAAGAACACACAGTGGGAAGGCGGCTATCGCGTCCCCTGTGCGATCAAGTGGCCTGGAACAATCAAACCCGGCACGATCATCAACGACATCGGCGCACACGAAGACATGATGACAACTCTCGTTGCTGCCGCTGGCGATCCTACTGCCAAAGACGACCTCTTGAAAGGCCGTACGATCGGCGATCGGAACTACAAAGTTCACCTGGACGGCTACGATTTAGGTCCAGCCCTCCGTGGCGAAGCCGAGTGGCCACGCAAGGAGTTCATCTACTGGACAGATGACGGAAGTGTCGCCGCGCTGCGTTACGGCAAATTCAAGATCACGTTCCTTGAGCAAAAGGCGCACGGATTGGATGTTTGGATCGAGCCGTTTTCCGCCTTGCGTGCACCTGTGCTTTGCGATCTGCGCGCAGACCCATTCGAACGCGCTCGGGCTGAACATGCCATGGGTTATGACCGCTTCTTTGTCGACCACATGTGGGCATTCGCGCCAGCAGGTGCCTATGTAGGCCAGTGGCTTCAGAGCTTCAAGGAATTTCCACCGCGTCAAAAGCCCGGAAGCTTCAACCTCGATCGCGTGATGGAAGCCGTCATGAGTCCACAGAAGTCTGGCAATTAGATAGTGCAGTTCCTTGTTGCAAGGAACCGTTAAAGCCGCCGCATCAATCTTCCCGGGATTCGGTCAGTCGATCGGATCCCGGCGAAGGCGGCAAGCAAGTGACGGCGGCAGAAGTTTCACCAAGTCAGCTTAAGCGAACGTTAACACCAGGGTACTACGATGTCGGATGACAGACCTAAGATTCAGAAAGTCGTTGCGGGAGCAAAAGTTCGAGTCAGCGGGAAACTGTCTGGACTTTGGTGGTGGTTCCTGGTGCGGGGAGTGCTCATGCTGGCACTGGCTGTGTTTGCATTGTTCTGGCCACAACAAACAGTCGCGATCCTGGTGAAACTGCTGGGCGCCTATCTGGTGTTCGATGGCGTGGTGGGCCCTATCGGGGCGTGGCGTAGCGAAAGTGCTCGGACGGCTCCGGTGCTGGCCGTTGTTGGTCTGGCGATGGGGCTGGTGCTGCTGTTCTGGACCGGGCTGAGTATGCGTCTATTCCTGCTGTTGGTCGGCCTGTGGGCACTGCTGCAGGGCGTCGGCATCTTCCTGTCCAGTCGCGGTCGCGAAGTGGACAAAGAGGCGCGGAAATTCGTTGGAATCCTTGGAGCAGTGCTCGCCGTCGCAGGACTGATTCTGCTGATCTGGCCCAGCACCGGCATTGTTACCGTGTCGTGGTTGATCGCCGCGATCGCTCTGGTCGTCGGTGGTGTGATGTTATTCGTCGCCCTAAAGCTCAGGAAGATCGCACAGCGATTGTCGCGAACTGCTGAGGCAGATTAGACAGTGCTTCAATAATCGTACTGGTGGCTTCCAGCCACCACACCGTTAAGAACATGGGCGGCTGGAAGCCACCGATACAAATAGGAGCAGGATGCTATGTGTTCAATTCAATGACAGGGAGTTTTGATGAAACGCTATGTATTCTTGCTAGTCGTAGCCGTGCTGTGCTCGGCCTCGTGGGGTGATGAGCGAGAGGCCGGTTTTGCGACGACTATTCAGACAGCCGATCATCGGGCTGCGTAAGCCAGGGTCTTAGCGTATGTAACGGGTCTTGGACGAGGTCACGAGTCCCGGCACACCAAGAATCGTTGGGACTCGTCACCTCGTCCTCTACGGGCAACCCTAAAGCAAAAAATTGCTGAAGCACTCGACCACTTCCCAATCAGAACTAGCAACTTCCTTACAAAGGAAATTCATCATGTTTCATCGTCGACTTCTAAACTCGCTTTTGATTGTGCTAATTTGCAGCCCGCTGGTTGCACAGTCGCCGGACCGAACGAGTCTTCCTCCGGTTGCACCGGAGTTCGGCGGAAAGATTGGAAATTCCTACAAAGAGTCAACGCCCGACTTCTCACCAGCACTGCCGCTCAATGCCCCCAAGGGTGCCGCGACGATCTCGGAAGTGCTCAAGCAAAACGGCTACAGCACGCTGGCTTTCGGCAAGTGGCACCTGACGCCTTATACGGCCTACACGGCGACTGGCCCGTTTGATCGCTGGCCGCTCGGGATGGGATTTGAACGCTACTACGGATTCATTGGTGGCGAGACGGATCAATGGTCGTCGTTGGCGTATCTGCCTCAAGGATCATGAACCCGCCTAGACTTGTGTGCCGGAGGAAGTATCCGGTCGCTGGCAGTGACGTACCAAAGTTGACTGTCGGGCCTGAAATACTTCCGCTGCCGCCGGCATTCTGGTCAATGAAGGCAAATGCACCCGCCCCAGGCGAGCTGGGGATATTGCCACGACTGAGATCAAATTCTGAACCACCAGGAAACGTCAAAGTATTTGTTTGCGTTGGCGCAGTTGAGGCATTCCATTGCGACCAGCTTCCAGTGACCGAGAGAGTCAGATTCGAGCCCGTATCAGTCCATGTGACAATCAAGTCGGCACGAGATTCTCCCATGCTAATCAATACGAACGACAGCATCGCGATCAAGAAGGTCGGTTTTCTGATGATGATCATGAAATGATTTCCCGTTAGGTTTCGGTGGAGGTGTTGAGCCTTAAGCATGATTCGGCTGGAGTATCGTTTCGTGGACCTGTTCGGGAAGGCCAAGCTGGCGTCCTCCTCCTGCTCGGCATGGCCATAAAGTCAAGTCTCGGCAAATTCTGATTTTGCGACAATCAATTGTGGATTTGCGTCAGGAACTAGCGAGTGGGCGAGAGCAAGTTCGTCAACGACACTACTCCTGTCTGATGAAACTGTTTCTGACCGCAGTTCCTGAATCTGGATTTCGAAAAACTCTAGAATTCCTCCCCTGGAGTTTGCTGCGCAATCCAACAATGGATTGTCGCGATTTACAAATCAGTAGCATGTACGATGGAACTCATGATGCGTGGGTTATCAGCTATGGCATACGGGTTCGCTTAGGGGAGCTTGAATATTCGGTCTTGGCTAGCTCCCCATCTGGTTGAGCTTGTAGGTCTGTTCACGGCCACAACTCCTTTGACGCTCACTGATGTTTGCCCGTCTTCAGAGACCACAATGTTATTTACAATTCGACATCGAAGTCACATTGCGATTGTTTTGACAATGGCTTGGTCGTCCGTTGGTCTTGCTCTAACGGCTAACGTCTTCAAACGGCGAGTGGCATTACCTTTCCGAGATCAGGCCCGAGACAACACTGACTATGCAATCCAAAAGAATGAAGCCCGCTAGAGCCCTCGCACTCGCGATGTTTGCATTTGTTGCCGCGGGCTCATCGCTGCATGCGAGTGACAAACCGAACGTTTTATTTATTGCGATCGACGATCTGCGAACGGAACTTGGTTGCTACGGAGAGGAGGTGATCCAGTCTCCGAGCATCGACAGACTCGCAGAATCCGGAGTGTTGTTCGAGCGCGCTTACTGCCAGCTCGCTGTTTGCAATCCATCACGTGTCAGCATCATGACGGGACTGCGACCGGATTCGACCAGGGTTTGGGATCTTGTCACAAGGTTTCGCGAAACGATCCCGAATGCTGTCACGTTGCCACAGCACTTTAGGCAGCATGGTTACCAGACAGAGTCCTACGGAAAGATCTTTCACAATCCATGGCCGGATAATCAATCATGGAGCCGACCACACGAGTGGCCCAAGAAGAGTTCGCTCTGGTCAGAGAACGCCACGCGGAAACTTGCTGAGTATCGAGTGAGATCAAAATCGGTAGGGCTACCGCAAGACAGAATCGACCGCCTGCGTGCTCAAGCAACCGAAATTGTTGACACTCCCGATGAAGAACACATCGATGGCGCAATCGCCAAGCAAGCCATGGAGGCACTGGAGCGATTGGCGGAACAGGAGGAGCCTTTCTTTTTGGCGGCAGGCTTTGTGCGTCCTCACCTTCCGTTCGTCGTGCCCCGCAAATACTGGGAGCTTTACGAAAGGAATGCGATCCCGCTGGCTGAGAATCCTTTCTTACCGAAGGACGCTCCAGAGTTCGCTATGAACACCATGTATGAGCTTCGCGACTACTTCGATTTTAACGGCACGCCGTCACCGGATGAGGGCACGCTAACCGAAGCACAGCAGCGAAGGCTCAAACACGGCTACTTCGCGTCGGTCAGTTTCATTGACGCTCTGGTAGGAAAGCTGTTGACGCAGCTAGAGCAACTTGGGATTGCCGATAGCACGATCGTGGTGCTGTGGAGCGATCACGGCTGGAAGTTGGGCGAGCATAATAGTTGGTGCAAGCAAACCAATCACGAAATTGATGCCCGCGTGCCGCTTATCATTCGATCCCCCAAGGCAGAGGCGAACGGACAGTCATGCCGTGCACTCGTGGAACTCGTTGATGTTTATCCAACGCTTTGCGACCTGGCAGGGCTCCCCGTTCCGAAGCCATTGGAAGGCCAGTCCATGGCACCACTGCTCGCGGATCCCAACCAATCATTGAAACAGGCAGCGTTCAGTCAGTTTCAGCGAAAGCACAACGGTCATCTTCTCATGGGTTACTCGATGCGAACGGACCGCTACCGATACATCGAGTGGCAAGATCGCGAGACGCAGAAAGTCGTTGCCACGGAGTTATATGATCACAAGGCGGATCCTCAAGAGAACACGAATACCGCCGGGTTGGAAGAGAATCGCGAGCGGGTCGCAGAATTGCGCGAGCTAATGTGGGCGACTCTGCCGACACCTCCAAAGTACGAGGCACCCAAAGCGAAACGTCCGCAAGTCGTGTTTCGCAATTCAACCGACAAGCCAATCGATTTGTTCTGGATCAAACCGAACGGTGAAGACAGACCAGCCGGTAGAATCGCTCCCGGCGAGAGCACCACGCGCGGCACGACGCTCGGCCATCGCTTCCGCATCCATAGCCCAGGCGGATTTACCCAGGTTTTCGAAGTCACCAAACAAAGTCAAACGTTCGTGATCAATGCGCAGGCGACGGCAGGTCAGTCGGCGCACCGTCCGAACATTGTATTCTGCATGGCAGACGATTGGTCGTGGCCTCATGCGGGAATCCTTGGCGACCCCGTGGTGAAGACACCGAATTTCGATCGCGTGGCCTCAGAAGGTGTTTTGTTTGAGAACGCGTTTGTCTCCACACCATCGTGTACGCCAAGCCGGTTGAGCATCCTGGCCGGTCAGCATCATTGGCGATTGCGCGAGGGCGACAGTCTTGGCGGATCGCTGCGTGAAGAATACCCGGTCTACACCGAGATGCTGCAAGACGCGGGCTACCGCATTGGGCGATTTGGCAAAGGCGTCTGGCCGAGCAAACATACTTTTCGCAACCGCGATTCGTTTGGCGAGAAATACCGTTCGTTTGACGAGTTCCTCAAAGAACGAAAAGCGGATGAGCCGTTCTGCTACTGGCACGGAGGTCAGGATCCGCACCGTCCTTACGAATTGGGAATCGGTGTAAAGAGCGGCATGAAGTTGTCGGAGGTAAGAGTCCCCGCCTGTTTGCCCGACAACGAAACCGTCCGCAGCGATGTGGCGGACTACCTATGGGAAGTCCAACGGTTCGATGGCGAAGTCGGCCAGATCATCTCCAAGCTCGAATCGATCGGCGAACTGGATAACACGATCATTGTGGTCAGTGGCGACAATGGGATGCCCTTTCCGCGATGCAAGGCGACGCTTTACGATCAAGGAACACGCGTACCTCTGGCGATTCGTTGGGGTGAAAAGACCAGTGGCAACCGCACGATTTCGGACTTCACAAATCTGTGCGATCTGGCTCCGACGTTTCTTCATGCCGCTGGGATTGCAACGCCCGAACAAATGACGGGACGGGGCCTGATGCCGATTCTTGAGTCTAGGGATTCCGGGCAGATTGATCCCGAACGAACGTTTGCACTGACTGGGATGGAGCGTCATGTGTACTCCTATCCGTCACGGGCAATACGCACGAAAGACTTTCTCTATATTCGCAATTCCAATCCACAGGATTGGCCAACTGGAGAAGTCGAAGGACAAAACCCTGAATACGATTTTGCAACGATGGCATGGCCGAAGGACGAAGGTGCTTTCTCCTTCAACATTGATCCGTCACCGGCCAAACAGTATTTGCGGCTCCACCGCAGCCAGGATGAAGTCAAGCCATTCGCACAGCTTTCGTTCGGCACCCATCCCGAAGAGGAACTCTACGACCTGAGCAAAGACCCAGATCAGTTGCACAATGTGGCGAACGATCCACCTTATGCATCAGCCAAACAGCGACTTCGCAAGCAATTGGATGCGGAGTTGATCAAGAGTGACGATCCAAGATTGGCGGTCGACGGTTATAGCACTCGGACGATCGAAGGTTGCCCTGTACGCATCAGCGATCGATTGATGCGTGAACAAACTGACAAGACGCGCAAAGCAATCGAGTTGTTGGAACAACAGCTCAAGACAGTCGTCGCAGTCGTGCCTGCGAACGCTCTATCACGGATTCGCTGTGTGCCGATCTGGCTGTCCCCCGAATACGAGGGCGTCAAACCGACTGCGGAATATCATCCTAATGACGGTTGGCTCCGAAAAGTCGGGCGCCACCCAGAACTGGCCGAATGCGTGGAACTGACGAATATCGACATTTTCGAGAAAGAGTGCAGGCGTATGCCGATGATGCTCCTGCACGAACTCGCTCACGCTTATCATCATCAAGTGCTTAGCTTTGATCACGCTCGCATCAAGGCGGCTTACGAACGAGCCGTTGCCAGCGGCAGCTACGATTCGGTTGAGCGGAACAATGGCAAAACAGAACGCGCCTACGGGATGAACAACCACAAAGAGTACTTTGCAGAATCATCCGAAGCGTTTTTTGGAACGAACGATTTCTTTCCGTTCAATCGAGAACAACTCAAACGACACGATCCCGAGATGGAAACGCTGCTTGGCAATCTTTGGGCGTCCCCAAACAAATGACTCAAACTTCGAAGCGGTAGATACCGACAGTGACTCAACCATTATGAACAGAATCTAGTGCGCATTCATTTGCGAGACAAGAGAACGTTGCCCATCAACACAGATAATCCTTATCCCTCACACCCCGACGAGTAACAAAGATTGGAGGATGAGCAAAATGCAGCGGGCTTAGGGCTTCGCTCTTGAGATAGTACGCTAAGACAAAAGAGTCTTGTCCCTGGACTTGAGCGATTGGTTTTTAAATGACCAAGGGACTTTGAATCGCGAGTTAATGCCGGATGGGACGCACCCCGGAATCATAGGCTACGAGGCTTGGCAAAAGGGAATGGAGCCAACCTTGCTGAAACTTTTGGATGCAGATTGATGAGCCTCTGGAATCAACGCTGTTTTCGCTTAATGCTGTGTGCCTTTTTTTTGGTTGGGGCGCACAAGCTCAGTTCCGCGGAACAACTTAAACCGAACGTATTGTTCGTCGCCGTCGATGACCTGAACGATTGGGTCGGCTGCCTCGGTGGGTATCCTGATGCGAAGACTCCCAATATCGATCGCCTTGCCCAACGGGGTATGGTGTTTACCAATGCTCAGTGCGCAGCACCAGCGTGCGTACCATCGCGTTCGGCGATGATGACCGGACGCAGGCCTGCGGACACCGGGTTGTATTCCAATTTGAATGGTGAGTATCGGCGGTTTCCCGAATTGAAGAACCTCGTGACCATCCCGCAGTATTTCTCGCAGCACGGGTATCACACGATGGGCGTGGGCAAGATCACGCACAGCGGGACGAGCAAGGTGGATTGGGAGGAACCGTCGAATATCGTCTATTTCAAAAATCCTCTACCACCGGGCGTGCCCGAAAACAGCCGCCGCAATGTGGCCGAATACCTGCAGGACTGGCTGCCTTTGGACGTGGGCAAGGAAAAGATGACCGACTGGAAGATGGCCCAATGGGCGGCCGAACGACTCAAGCGGAAACATGACAAGCCATTCTTCTTGGCCTGTGGCTTCTATCGTCCACATGTGCCATTGCACGCGCCGCGCGAGTACTACGACAAGTTCCCACTCGATAAGATTTCATTGCCCGAAATCAAGTTGGATGATTTGGAAGATCTGGGACCACGATTCCATCGGGCTCCCCCGGTTGTCAAGCAGATCGTCGAGGACGAGCAGGTTTGGCGCAAGGGCGTGCAGGCTTATCTGGCCAATATCAATTTTGCCGACGAGTGTGTTGGCGTCTTGCTCGATGCACTGGACGCCTCTCCCTATCGCGACAACACGATTGTCATGCTTTGGTCCGATCACGGCTTGCACCAGGGGGAAAAGTTCCGTTTTTCCAAGTTCACTTTGTGGGAAGAATCTGCTCGGTGTGTGCTGGTCTGTTCGGGGCCAGGCATCCAATCCGGCACGCGGTGTGAGACGCCGGTCAATCTAATCGACATGTACCCGACCTTAGTAGAGTCATGTGGACTACCTGCACGACATGAATTGAGCGGAACCAGCTTCGTGCCCCAGCTTCAGGATCCGACGCGCGAGCGAAAGCAACCGAGTATCACGGCGAATGAGAGCGGATTCTCCGTGCGAACCAAGCGATGGCGTTACATTGCTTACCGCGACGGAACAGAGGAACTCTACGACCACATCAACGATCCCATGGAGTGGGACAACCTGGCCAATCGACCGGAATTCACCAAGGCCAAGCGAGAACTCAGCGCATTCGTTCCAAAGAATCCAGCGCCGGCGAGAAACGTTGCCCAGTCATCGCAAGTGACGAAAGAGCCATCACGACAACGTACGAAGAAAGCTGTACTGCGTAAGGCACTCGAACAGACGCCTAGCTCCGTGCGATTGTGGTATCAGCAACCGGCCGCCAACTGGAATGAGGCGTTGCCGCTGGGAAATGGTCGGCTGGGAGCGATGGTGTTCGGCGGCCCCGAAAAGGAGCGTCTGCAACTGAACGAGGAGAGCATTTGGACTGGCGCTACCGGCACAGAAGATGAGTACCGTTGCGACGGCCCCAAGGCATTGCCGGAAATTCGCAGGCTGGTGTTTCAAGACAAATGGAGTGAGGCCCAGGCCCTATTCGGCGAGGCAATGGTCCCAGGCTGGTACTCAAAGTACCAGCCGATGTGTGATTTGTGGATCGAGTTCCCCGGCCACGAGGACCATAAAAACTATCAGCGTGAGCTCGCCCTTGACACTGCTATTTCCAACGTGAAATACAAAGTCGGAGACGTGACGTTCCGTCGTGACACGTTCATCAGTCCCGTGGACCAGGTGCTGGTCATGAAGCTGTCGAGCGACAAACCAGGCGCCGTTTCTTTCACGACGCATCTGGCGGGTGTTCTGGATTTCGGCAAAGCGTTCACCGGTGGCGGCGGAGTGGACACCGCCGAGGGCAAGACGGGTCGCGTTATCGGAGATATCCGCACCGAGGCAGGACAAAATGGCGAATTGGTGCTACGGGGCAAGGTCGTCGGTGGTGCCATTTCGTACCAGACGCGACTTCACGTGCTTCCCGCTGGCGGCACGATGCGCACCGATGGCGATCGCGTCCATGTTGAAGGAGCGGATTCGGCAGTACTCCTGCTGGCCGCCGGTACGAATTTCCTGAGTTTCAAGGATGTCGCGGGCGATCCCCAACCGACCATTGTCCGGCAGCTGAAGAAAGCCGCACAGAAGGACTTCTCGACATTGCGATCCTCACACACCAAAGAGCATCAACGGTTGTTCAACCGCGTGTCGTTGTCCTTGCCTCAATCACCGTCCAGTGATCTGCCAACCGATAAGCGTTTGGCCAAGATGGAAGAAGGTCGTGACGATCCGGCCTTGGCCACGTTGCTGTTTCAATATGGCCGTTATCTGCTGATCAGCAGTTCTCGGCCTGGCACGCAACCACCAAATCTCCAGGGGATCTGGTGCGGCGACGCCAATCCAGCTTGGGATTCGAAATACACAACGAACATCAATCTCGAGATGAACTACTTTCCAACCAATGTCGCCAACCTATCTGAGTGCATCGAACCGCTTGAGCGATTTACCAACGAATTGGCCGAAACCGGCGGCTGGACCGCCAAGCACAGCTTTGGGGCTCGCGGATGGACGTTTGGATTCAATACCGACCAGTGGCGTTTCGCCACACCCTTGGGCGGAAAAATCTCTTTCTGGAGTACTTGGCCGACAGGCGGGGCGTGGTTGTGCAATGCGCTGTGGGACCAATACCTGTTTACCGGCGATCGTACGTATCTAGAACGGATCTATCCCGTCATGAAAGGCTCCGCCCAGTTCTTTCTGGATACCTTGCAGGAGCATCCCGAATCAAAATATCTGGTCACGTGTCCTTCAGGTTCACCTGAGAATCGGCACCACAAAATTGAAGGCAAAGAATGGGCGTTCCAACCAAGCATCTGTGCTGGGCCGACGATGGACAACCAGATTCTGCGCGAGCATTTTGATGCCTGTGCCGAGGCGGCCAAAGCGTTGGGAGTAGACCCAGAGTTCGCCGCCAAAGTGACGCAAGCTCGATCGCGTCTCGCTCCCACGCCAATCGGCAGGTACGGCCAAATTCAGGAATGGTTGGACGATTGGGATGACCCTCAGGACGGCCACCGACACGTGTCTCAGCTTTATGGACTGTATCCGGGCTGCGAAATCAACCCGGACACTACACCAGCTCTGATGGAAGCCGCAAGAGTTACGTTGCAGCACCGTGGTCTGGCCAGCACCGGCTGGTCCACGGCCTGGAAGATCGCCTACCTGGCACGCATGCGCGACGGCGAAACGGCCAATCGTATTGTGCAGTACCTATTGAACTTTCGTCCCATCCGCCCCGAAGATCGCGGCGAAGGCGCCGGACGCGGCGGTGTGTATCCGAATCTGTTCAGCAGTTGTCCGCCGATGCAAATCGATGCTAACTTTGGCGCCACTGCGGGCATCGCCGAAATGTTGCTCCAATCTTACGCTGGCGAGTTGCACCTGCTGCCCGCCATTCCGAAATCCTGGGCATCTGGCGAGGTGAAAGGACTCTGCGCCCGCGGCGGCTTCGAGGTGGACTTGGTCTGGCAACAAGGCGACCTGGTCACGGCCACCGTCCGATCGAAGCTGGGTAGATCCTGTATTGTGCGATATCGTGATCAGCGTTGCCGATTCGACACTCGGGCTGATGCTTCCTATACGATTCATGGAGGCGAGACGCTACAAATGGCGGAGGCGGTCAAATACTGATTTCTTTCACCTATCCGTTCTTCTCGCAGCCTTATGGCAAGGGGTAACAGAACGGAAGACGATACGACCAACACGCGTGTCCGAGGCTTGGATGCCATCCCGTTCGAGACGTATTTCGATTTCATGATGGAGCTCCGTCATTGGGGCGAGACCACCATCGATTGCTACGTCTCGTCATGCTGGTATGAACTAAGTCAGACAGATCCTAATTCGACGACTACCGATGTAGATTGACCTCAACACATGAAACTTGACAACAAAGAAAAGGAATTAGAAATGCATCAGAGAGAACGAAATGTTCCCAAGTGCGGTGCGGCATTGGGCTTGAGTGTATTTTTGATCTTCGGATCCTTCCAATCCGAGGCATCGGGAGCGGAGCCCACCCAGGCCCAGAAGTACACTTATTCGTGGGACTCGTTGAAAACAGCTCCGGTCCCACAATGGTTTGACGACGCAAAATTCGGCATTTTTATCCACTGGGGACCACAGTCCTTCTGGAGTAGTCCGTGGGGATCGTATCAGAATCCTGAAAAGGCGTATCCAAAACTCAAAGAGACCTTCGGCAAAACGCCGCCGGAATTCGGCTACAAGGATGTGATCCCCATGTTCAAGGCCGAGGAATGGGATCCAGTTGCGTGGGCGGACTTGTTTGAGAAAGCGGGAGCCAAGTATGTCGTTCTCGTTGGCGAGCATCACGACGGTTTTCAACTTGGCGATTCAACCCGGACGGATTGGTGCGCCACTAAGATCGGGCCGATGCGAGACCTGATCGGCGACTTGGGCAAAGCCGTCCGCGCGAAGGGGCTGAAGTATGCCCCCTCCTCGCACCGCGAACGCCACGCCGGCATGTTCTCCGACCAGCGCTACCGGGTCAAATGTCTGCCCAGCCGCGACATTGCCGAAGAGATTAAGCGGGATCCCAAGGCTGCTGGCCATCGGCCAATGGCTGCAAATCAATGGCGAGGCGATCTATGGCACCCGTCCTTGGAAAGTTTTCGGCGAGGTTTCCACCTCGCAAAAGAGTGAAGCCGATCGTTTGCGGAAAAAATATGCCAGAGAATCCACGCAAGACAAGTCCGTGAAATCTAAACCGACTGCTATCGCCGATGATATCCGCTTCACCACAAAGGGCGATACGCTCTACGCCATCGTGCTGGCGTGGCCCAAGGACGGAACGGTGAAGATCAAATCGCTGGCGGAAGGTAAGGATTCGCGGAACGTGACTTCCGTCCGTCTGCTCGGACACGACGGCAATCTCGAATTCAAACGGGATGCGGAAGGTTTAAATGTCACATTGCCGGAAACACGTCCCTGCGACCATGCCTATGTCCTGAACATCAATTGAGAACACTTAGGGACCGAACAACTGATCGACAACTATTCATTTGGTGGGTCAGCACTCGCACAAGCAGAATGGACGAAACACCGTTTGATCTACGTCACACCAAAGCTGGAACGGCCGATTCACCTCTCGGGCACACCGAAAATTTCCGTACCAGTCGCCAGTAGTAAACCTGCTGCGAATCTATCAGTTTGGCTCGTCTCCTTGCCTTGGACAGAGGGAAGGAATGCCAAAATCACGGACAACATCATTACACGCGGATGGGCAGATCCACAAAATCACAAATCGTTAACTGAAAGTAGGCCACTTCAACCTGGAAAGCTCTACGATTTCTCTTTCGACCTAGAACCCGACGATCAGGTAATTGCCAGAGGCCAGCAGATTGGGTTGATGATCTTTTCCAGCGATCGCGATTTCACGTTGCACCCGGCGCCGGGAACAGAGCTGACAGTCGATCTCGACAAAACATCGATTCGTCTGCCCATCGTTGGTGGTGAGCCACGGATTCGCGAGGCATTCTTGCCAATCGACGAGAAGAACTGAGTTCAGCCGAACGCTCATATCCATCGACGCAACGTTAGGCTTCATGGTTCTCCGCGTGAATCTTTCTGAACTGACCCGGACTCATTCCCAATTCCCGTTGAAAGACGGCGCACAACTGACTCGAGTCACGAAAGCCACTTTGTCGGGCAATCGATTTAATCGGAAGTTGCACATCGAACAGTTTGCGCTTGGCAAGTTCTAATCGCCGTCTTGTGATCTCTTCTCCCACGGTATGACACACAACTTCCTTGAAGCGGCGCTCCAATGATCTCCGAGACATACCGGACTGTTGAGCAACATCATCCACCGAAATCTGACGATGCGCTTGCTTTGCGATATAACGCAAACAGGCTTCGATCGACGGATCGTCCACGCCGAACGCATCAGTGGATTGACGCTCCACAATCTCGCGTGGTGGCAGCCATATCGAATCGACCTCGTTCTCTTGCCCGTTAATGATTCGTTCAAGACGCAGTGCGGCTTGCATTCCAACCTGTTTGTATCCCACATCGATACTCGAAAGTCTCGGTGTCTGGAACTCGCACACAAGAGGCTCGTTCTCCATTGACACGATTGCAATATCCTGCGGAATGCGCAGTCCACGCTTAACACAACGTTCGATAATGAAACGCGAAAGGAAATCATCAGATACGCAAACACCTGTGCTCGACACAAGTGCGTCAACAAACTGATCAAGCTCCTCAGAAAAGGACTCCCAAGCGTCGACTGATATCGAGTACTTTCGTTCGAGCAGGTGAACGGATCGGTGAGCTGCCATGTCTTGTGCAATTGAATCGAATCCCTCAATCTGCATCACAACGCCAATATCTTCCTTGAATCCAACATAAGCGAGCCTGCGGAAACCAAGCGAGACAAGGTGCCGTGCCGCCATTTTTCCGGCTTGAGTCCAATCTGGAAACACGCCCGGCAGACCTTTCGCGTCGGTATTGAGCCACACATTGACTGCAGAAATTTTGCGTCGCTTTGCTTTCGCCGCAAGTGATTTGCCAATACGTCCAACCATCCCGTCAAACGCCCACCTGCGATGGCTTGACAATCCGAAATCCGGCACGGGAATCAGCGTAGTCTCCCAATCAAGTGCCGTTGCGACTTGTTCAATGCCGTCAAGCACATCGAGCCTCTGCCTCAGCGGCTGTTCAACTTCAATGACAATCGCTACCCGCACCGGTGAAAAGCTGACGCTATAGTGCTCAGCCATCGAACTGATCGTGATGACATCAGAAAACTCGCCCGAACGAATGCGAGCCTCCATGTCCCTTTCGATATAGGTGGAAATTGTCATTGACGCCTCGGCCGTGCATGATGGACAGCTCACACCATATTTGCTTTTGCACGCAATGGCAATAGTTCCCTGGGTTTAGGTGAATTGATGGGTAAGCATTCGCGGAAGTTGTGGTGAGAGCGAGTTGATCTGGCGGTGAGTGGCGGGATTCTCTATTTGGGGGTGCATGAGTGCTTCGATTTTAGAATCTCAGTCGGTTGATGAACGTCTAAGGTCACTGACGACCTTGGTCGAGGAGCTGATGCAGGAAGTTAGCGACCTGCGATCAGAAAACGCGGATCTGCGACAGCAGGTCCGCGAGTTGCG